>NZ_QTMD01000012.1:0-138234 GCF_003602995.1 Bacteroides sp. AF25-38AC
AATTTGGAGACAAAGATAATAATTTATAAATTTACCCCTCAGGTTTTTACATTGACCCCAAAAGACAAACATTTCTATTTCATATTCAAAGATTTAACATACATTTGCCAAATGTAAAGTAAGGAGTTTCATAAAAGCACCTGTCTTTATTTATTAGAAAAACATATTTTAATCCAAACACCAAACTACAATGAAAACTCTTTTATTCTTTTTAGTCATAGGATTCAGCCTATGTACCGCTGGTAAAGCACAAACCTCTCTTGTTTCTACGCGAGAAAAATTCCGCCACCATGAAATATCCGTCAGTTACGGCTTCCTCCCCATTACCGACGCCAATAGTATAGCCGAAGAGTTTATTGCTCCGACAGCAAGTTTTGGAATCTATACACGCGAGAAGACCAGCTATTACGGCGCTCTGAATATCAGTTATATTTATAGAATCAACCGTAAAATCAGCCTAGGCGTAACCGGAGGAATAACCGGTAATAGAGGGACGGCCAGTAGCCTTTATGAAGTTTTGGATGAGAATAAGAACGATGACCGGCGCTATCTGTATATCCTCCCCACCTTCCGGTGGCATTGGTTCACCCGCCCCCAATTCTCCCTATATTCCTCTGCAGGGCTCGGCGCCTATTTCCTCCGGAACAGCTTTGGAGGAGACACTTATCACAAAAAGGAATTTGCCTATCAGTTCAGTTTTCTGGGTATCGAATATGGAAATCAGTTTGCCTTCTTCACCGAATTCGGCGTAGGATATACGGGAACAATCGTGGCAGGCGGACGTTTCCGCTTCTGATTCACGAACCCGCCACTGCCAGCGTCAGGATACTAACATGTACGCCTCCCACATCTTTAAGCGCATCGGCACATGCAGTTGTAGTGGCTCCGGTGGTCAGTACATCATCCACAATAAGGATATGTTTCCCCACAAAGCGTTCCGGATAGCGGAGAAGGAAAATACCGTCTACATTTTCCCAACGCTCGTAAGCAGACTTTCGGGTCTGCGTTTCCGTATGTCTTCTGCGCAGCACGGAGGACACATCAATAGGAATACCCGTTACGGCAGAAACGCCGCGCGCTATACATTCACTCTGATTGTATCCGCGCAACTTTTGTTTGCGGGGATGTAGAGGAACGGGGATAATTACGTCTATACCACGGAAAAAACCGGTAGCCGCCAGCTCCGCTGCCATAAAACGCCCCATTATTTCTCCCAAATCTTTCCGGCCTCCATACTTCAGTTGATGCAGGATGTGGCGGAAATCACTTCCTTTGTGATAATAAAAGAAGGAAGTGCCGCGTTCCAGAGGTATCTTCCCCCAAAACATACGCTCCACGGAGTTGTCTTCGCGAAGATGATAGTTTGTCCGTGGCATATTCATATTACACCTGATGCAAATGCCCTCTTCTCCCTCTTGCAAAGAGCTCCCGCATACAGCACACTGACGCGGGAAGAAGAGATGGACAAAGGACAAGAACCAGGCTTTAAATGTGTTTTCCATAAAAAAGTGTAATAAGGCAATAAGAACCGTATCAGAATGGCAGCGCCTCCCGTACCAACCGCAAAAACAACGGATGCAGCGGCCCGTTGGTGGCTATGATATGATGCCCTTCTATAAAGTTCTCGTTTCCCAAAAAGTCTGTTACCTTACCGCCGGCTTCCAACACCATGAGTGCAGCCGCAGAGAAATCCCACTTACCGATAAAAGCTTCCAGCCAAGCGTCAAAACGTCCGGCAGCCACATAGCAGAGGGCAAGCGCCGCCGAACCATTCATGCGAATGCCTGCAACCTTACCGTAAAGTTCGTGTATCAAATGTTCGCCCGTACGGGCATACTGCTCGAAATTGTAGGGTAACTCTGTCACCACAAAAGCGTCTTTCGGTTCACTGACAAGCGAAACACGCAACCGTTCTCCGTTCACATAGGCTCCTCCTCCTTTCCAAGCATAAAAACACTCGTCTCGGCAGGGTTCATAAACCACACCCAGCAAAAGCGACTGCTTGTCACGCAAGGCAATACTTACACAATAGGGAGCATTGTCGTGAATATAGTTCGTTGTCCCATCCAAAGGATCCACTACCCAGCAATACGTTTCGTCACTATAGGCAGCAGACCCTTCTTCGGCAATGAATCCGGCTTCGGGAAGCAATTTCCTAAGGGCAGATACAACCTTTTTCTCGGAAGCCTTGTCCACATAAGATACATAATCGTGCGCATGTTTTTCCTGCACCACCTCCCGACGGAAACTTTTCCGCTCTTCCTTCAAAAAATGCCCGGCTTCACGGGCTACACAGCAGACAGCCTCTGTCAACGCCTTCAAATTTTCCATATTCTTATATTATTTACCATTCGCATCTTCCTGATAAATGAGCCTCCCCCGTTGGCTGACCGTCCACTCACCGTCTTCCAGACGTACGTTTTTCGTATCATCATCTTCCACATTCCAGGCATATCCACCGGCAGGCAGACCTCGACGGTCCAGAATTTCGTTCGAAACACCTTCCTCCGAGAAAAACAACTCCACTTGCGTAGAGTCCGGACTGAACACCAAGAACAAAGTCTTCCCGGCATCATCCACTGCATTCATGCGGACACCTTTCTCCCACAAACGGATGCAATCTTTCTGCACCTCGCTCCACGTATATCCGGCAGAAGCAATACAACCATGTTCGTCTTTATCACTACCAACCACGGCCTCTTTTTCCTTTCTCTCCGAAGTTTCCGCTTCCTTTTTACCGCCGTTTCCACAACCGGTCAACAAAGCTCCGGCACATATCAGGCACATAGATACAACCTTCATATTCATACGCTTGTTTTTATTAGTTTTCAATTGACAAAGTTAAAAACAAATCGGCAGTACTAAAAGTTTCTTCCCTTTTTATACGCACGGCTCTTTCGTTTAAAGGAGTTATCGGGAGTCAGAAGGAGTCATCAGCCGGCAAGTCGGCTTAGGAGTTAAAGCCGATAGTTCTGTGAATACATACACAAGAGTATCGGCTGTAACTCCTAGCGGAGCAAAGTGATAACTCCTCTAACTCTCTTGCTTGTCATGGCTTGAGATATACCACTGTTTTTCCACTACCATATTTGCGAATAATACCTTCTTCCAGAAATAGGTTCAAATCGGCCACCGCCTGATGTTTCGCCTTTCCGGTCAGCTGTTCATAATCAGTACGCGTAATGCAGCCATACTTATTCAAATGCTGCAACAGTTTTTTTCTCCGCTCCTCCAGTGTCAATTTGGAATGAGAGATATAGGGAGATGCTTTCCGTTCCAGCTCCATCGTCTGAAAGCGGTTGCGGAATTTACTGCCGATACGCAAGTTTACATTCTGAAAATGCACGGACGGAGAGCGAATATCCTTTTTATTCGCCACGGCCTTGTCGCACTTCAATGATAACGAAAAGAATCCCAATTCGCCCACTTCAACTATCCATCCGTCTGCCAGCCAGCTGTGCAACTCATCCGTTATAGCCTGCAACGTGCCATCGAGAATGGCAGGGCTGAAACCGGTAGCCTTGTGAACCAGTTCGCGGAATTTATCGGCAGGAATGGTTCCTTTGGGAAGAATACGGGCGTGAAGCAGCTTTTCTTCACCGTCCTCCGGAGAAGGATTGGGGGTCTGGTATAAATCGTAATAAGCACTCATATAATTTAGAATATCAGTTGGGCAATATTATTCATTCAATGCTGCAAGAACAAGTCCTGATGCACCGAGTTTAATTCGTTAGACAGTTGTTGCTGTTTCGTTAAACGTCCATCTTACGAAAGAACAACAATTGTCTAACGGAAAGAAGACATCTGTCTAACGAATTAAAAACAACGCCCAAAGGTATTAATAAAAAGGGAAGTAGGGATTAAAAAAGGGGAAAAATCGCTCTAATAATAGGTTCATTGGCGTAATAAAAGCTTTTATTCAGTTGGTTTTTAAACAGACTCTTAAATGAGCAAAGTTGAGAATAAAAAGTTGCCGTTCCAAACAAAGAAAGAATATTTATTTTGCTCCTGCTGGGCAACTCCATAACATCGCCATAGAACACCTTCCAAGCAGCGACTCTACTTTTATAGCGGAACAAATAAATTTCTATCGGTTGTCGTCTACGCGACAATTGGTTATGATAAAAGACAAAAGCCATATTAAAGAAGCTGTTCTCTATGGAGGTCTTAAATATGATGCTGATACAACAGCTTTAGTAGTCGAAAACAAAAAATATACTGATATTCCTCGAGACTTGAATATTCAACATACCTTCTATCCGGATTCCCTAAACCTGCGTGACGGAGCCAAATACCTTCCCGCCACTAAGATAGAAGCTGAACAAATTAAACAAGCACTAGAGAATACGAGACTTCAGCCAGCCTTATATATGGATTTACGAGGTACAGAAGAATCTTTTAAAGCTTTATCAGGTAAGAATATCAGTATGCTACATATCGCCACTCATGGTTTCTATTGGACAGAAACAGAAGCCAGACAGACAAAGGATCTTGATTTCTTGATGATGGGAGACAATAACCAATCACGCTACGTAGAAGACAAAGCATTGACTCGATCAGGACTGCTATTGTCAGGAGCAAATATTGCACTGAAAGGAAATCCTTTGCCGGAAGGATTAGAAGACGGCATACTCACCGCCAAAGAGCTTGCCGGTTTAGATTTACGAGGGTTAGACCTGGTAGTACTTTCTGCCTGCCAAACCGGACTGGGAGAAATAACCGGTGACGGAGTATTCGGCTTGCAACGCGGTTTCAAAAAAGCGGGAGCCAACACATTATTAATGAGTCTCTGGAAAGTGGACGATAATGCTACTCAACTCTTGATGACACAGTTTTACAAGAATCTGCTCGCAGGAAAGAGCAAATTTGAATCTTTGCGCGAGGCCCAGAAGTATGTACGTGACTACGAAGTTGAAATTGAAACAACTCCCGACAAGCGCTGGCAGTCAGAAGCCAGGCAAAAAGAAAAACAGAGCAAAAAGCCTATGCCCAAAGAGTTCAAGAAAATAAAAAAATATAAGGATCCCTTTTACTGGGCTGCATTCATTTTATTGGATGCAATTGATTAACTCTTAATTTATGAAAAACATGAAAAATTACTTATTGTGCATATTCCTTGCAGTATTTACCATCAGTATTTATGGGCAAAACCACAAGAATGCTGCGGACTATAGGACAGATGCAATAAATGGAAACGCGATTGCACAATTCTATCTCGGACAGAGCTACTTTAGGGGATGGGGTATAAAACCTGATACCATACAAGCCGTTTATTGGTGGCGAAAGTCGGCTGAGCAAGGAAATCCTGCTGCACAAAACAATATGGGTGCAGCCTATAGTAATGGCTGGGGGAATTTAACTCAAAATAAAGAAACGGCCATCTATTGGTATAAAAAAGCAGCTGAAAAAAATGGGGCTTTTATTACTGTATCTAATTATTAGCCATTTAGCAAAATGGTGATTCATTCTTGTGCTTTGTATGCCTCATAAGAACATTACAAATATAACTCTTAATTCTGAAATAAAACGCATTTCCCTATGATATTTTAATCTATATGTTCTATTTAACAACTTATATTTAAATAAAAAGCCAACTATCATCTCGATAACTGACTTTTAATTTTTAATCACTTATTTGCCTTGTATATCTTTATAATACTCGGCAAAGTTCTCTGCATAATTCTTAGCTTCGGGACTTCCTTTAGTTTATGTACATCTTTATCCATTATTCTGCTTATAGAAGCAATAATTCCATTTTGTCGCTATCTACCACTTTGACATTTTCTTCCAATACAAACACATACCTCAATAATCCAGAATGTATCTTTTACATTAGATTGGACAGATTCTTATCAGTACCTTTGCTATAGATAAATCAATTACCAATCTATTTATTTCTACAAAAATATGCAAGTAACACCCAAAAAGAGCACCGTGATTTCTTATTTACCACAAGAGATTAGAGAAACTAGATTGACAGAGGTCACATATTTACCTATTACAAGGGAGATGTTAGAACAGTTATTCTCAAATTCATCCAAGAAGGATAAGCATAAATTAATTAAGAAGAGAAGGAAATGAACTAAAAAAGCAACACTTGATAGATAGTTCAAATGCCGCCTTCTTGTATAATAGATAATTAGTTGAATCTGTTTTTAAGGGTGCAATTAATTTGTACCCTTTTTATTCGTTCATATATTAATGCATCTATTAAATCTAAGTTTTTTGATAAAAAGATATTATTTATATAATTAATAATTATTATATTTGTAATTGAATTGGTAAAACAGAAGCGTTGTGCTGCTTTGTTGCAAAATGTGGGAAATTATTAAAAAGGGCAAAGATAGCATTACAGTTTCACGCTTCGATGTATAGTATTGATGTTCTTGTAGAAACTGGAGAACGGTAAAATTTGATAATATGAAAAAACTACTATCAATTACAATGTTGCTCATATCTTCATTATTTATTTATGCGCAACAAGACGTTACTAAATTTTTAGGTATTCCAGTTGACGGAAGTAAATCTGAAATGATTCAGAAATTAAAAGCTAAAGGTTATACGAGTAGTCCGCTTGATAAAGATGTTTTAGTTGGTGAATTTAATGGTGCAGATGTCAATATACACGTTGTAACAAATAATAATAAGGTGTATCGAATAATGATTTGTGATGTTAATAATATTGATGAAAGGGCTATCCAGATAAGGTTTAATAGACTCTGCGAGCAGTTTGTTAATAATTCTAAGTATTCTTCTTTACCTTTGGAAGAATATATGATACCAGATGATGAAGATATTTCTTATGAAATAACCGTCCATAAGAAACGCTATGAAGCAGTGTTTTATCAAAAAACTGATGAAACTTTTATGGCAAAACAAATTGAGGCTGCCTTCCCGCAATATACAAAAGAACAACTTGCGAATCCAAGTGAAGAGCTGCGAGCAGAGATAGTTAATTTTGTGACACAATATATATCAAAAAAAGCTGTTTGGTTTATGATTAATGAACGTTTGGGCAAATATTGTATTACGATGTATTATGATAATGAATACAATAATGCAAATGGTGAAGATTTATAATTAGATTATGAAAAAGGTATTAATATTTATTGCAGGCGTTGTTACAAGTGCTATTTTAATGCTTGTTATTGCTGCACTTATTGGAAATTCGTCAAATGGAGAATCTTCAAATAATGGAATGACATTCTTTGAGAAAGAAGGGGATTGCATTAGTGAAAATAATTTTGAGGTCTTTCAGGTTCTTGATTCAGGTGACGCTTTAGCTAATGAAATTGACGAACTCTCAATATCAACAGGACTAATGGTTTTATTTTTGTGTGATGAAGGGAAATCGTATTATGACGACCAAGTTATCAAAGTTCCTGAAGGAAAATGTGCAAAGCAGATTGGGACATTCAAATACTCAACAAAGGCAGGTTTTGATAAGACTGTTCCTATTGTAAGCATACTCAATAAATAGGATAAAAAAATAAAAAGCGTGTATGAGGGGCATTAATTTGCACCCTTCTGTAAAAATAAAGGCAGCAAGTGAATGTTACTTCAAATGCTGCCTTTATTTAATTATTACTTCTTCTTATAAGTAATTTCTGTGCCATACTCATTTTGGCAGTCATAGTATTGCCATTAATGTTGATAGTGTATTTGTCAGTATCATCATCGTCATAGTTTATTATTAATGTACTGGATTTACTATCATAGGTGTAAGTAAACTGATATGTGTATGATTCACTATCATCGTCATAAAATAAATGTTCTTCTCCACTTCCGTCATTTCGGAAGGTCCACCTTAAATGTTCGCCTTCATCATCGTTCTGCCATACTCCAACCAATGGATTAGACGGGTCATCATCGTCGTCATCACCACAAGCGGTAAAGTTCAAACACAACACAACCATTAACAAGGTCGTTCCAATTAATCTCAATGTTCTCATAATTGATATAAATTTAATCTTGCCAACCTGTTCCCTATAGTTGGCTACTACATACAAAAAGGTGTGGGAACTATCAGCATATCTGTTCCAAGGTATCGCCAAACACCCACACTACAAATACACACAAGTTGCCCACACCTAGACTATAATATTCTGCTAAATAACAGGTATATAGCCAAGCATGGGCGTTGTGCATATCCTCGTAGTGTAAAATTTTGGCGAAATTCTGGAACAAGGATAATGCAAAACGCCTTTCGTTAAATAAATATGTTATTCCATTACTGGAACGGCACAAATATACAAAAAGCGTTTGTATTATAACTAAACCTGTGTGTTAAAAACTAAGACAATCATAGGTATTTAATAATTCTTCTTGCCTTAATCCCAAGTATCTTTTAGTGATTGATACACTGGAATGATTGAATAGCTCCATGAGCTTAACAAGTGCAAGCTCTGAATTATCGTTATTCATGTTGTAGACCTGTCTGCCAAAAGTCTTTCTAAGAGAATGACACGAAAAATTGCCTATTTGTAGCCTGTATTTTTTCTTAATCTCCTTCAACATGACATTGATTCTCTGAACTGTGTACACTGTCCCCTTCTGACTTATCAATACAGGTGCATTTATACCAACTGGATTTATATGACCGTAACAATCTCTGATATGTTGCTGTAGCTGCATATTAATCCTAATTGTCCTTTGCTTTCCTGTTTTAATCTCTGTAATGGTAAATTCTTCTGCATCTAATATCTGATTCCACCTTAAAGCAAGAATATCAGAAATTCTTAGACCTGTGAAGCAACCCAAAGCAATAAGAAGTGACATCTTATAATTACTATCCCTTGCCAACTTTCTTATTAAGTTCATCGCTTCGCTCCATTGCAAATAATCTGCTGTTGTACTTGAATATTTAAGTGACATAACGTTCTGTTTTATAGTGAAACTAATAAAAGTGAATATTATTTTTTAGTTGGAATATCTAACCTACTGATTACTAGCTAAACATTCACTAATTATCAAAGTGAACATTTTTATAAAGCAAGGACACTAAGTAAATAATGTCCTTACTTCATTCAACCTATATAAAAGGTAGGTGGGCTTCATCCAACACGCCACTGTCAACTATCCGTTTGCAAAGTTCGTGCGATGCCTGATTTCTAAGGTCTGTGCCATAGTCCTTACTACCAACCATGCGAATAATCTCCACTATGGTTTTTATTAATTCCTGCTGTAGTGTACGGTGGTAACACTTTGTACTTTCAGCAAACCTTTTAGGATTCCAACTATAATCGTTCAAGGCTCTTTCAAGTTCTTGCGCTGCCTTGTATTCGCGACTGCCTTCTATTACCATATTCCAAATATTTAAGAGGTTTATAAATAGAAAGAGTACCTATATATAGTATATAGATACCCTTATTAGTTCTTCATGTACTACTTCACCGTAATAATCTTGTATATAGTCCAAATAATCATCAAGAAGAATACAATAGGTGAGATTGCACACATAACAAGTAACAAGATAATCCAAGATATAACGACTAATAACGCTTGTAACATAATCTTTTGAATATTAATAGGTAATGAATAATAAAGGGACACCCTTATTATATGGATGCCCCTTTTAAGTACTCTGTAATACCACTAACTAAGAAACCATTGATACTTGTCATCACCATGTAAAGCGGAACATATACCCGTTGCAAGTTCTGTAGCATTATAGGCTCTATCCAAGAATGAATCTATATAGCTACTCTTATTTGCACCTGTGAGCAAGTTGTAGAACTTCCACATAGACAAATCATTCCCCAAGCTGCCAAAGTTCTCATCATTGATATACGCTTTAGCCACATTGTTAACCTGTGTATCAGTAAGCAACATTTTAGGTATATCTTTCTGATAGCCTTGCGGTAATGACTGATAAAGTCTCATTCTTCCAAGTAGTTGGCAGAACTGATGCTCCGTCATACTGGTATTGCCTAAAGACTGCATCAAATGTATGTGTTTGGCTGCATCGTATTTGTGGAACATTTCCAATACCGCTTGATATAAATCCCTTGTATTGGTAACTTCCAAGCAACTAAGATAACCGTCCGTAGATACACATAGATTTGTGCAAACCTTACAAGTAAAGCCAATAAACACTTTAAACCGCTCCGCACCTTTCTTTGAATAAAGATTGGTGTGGTTATAAGCTCTGACACCGCCAATAGTAAGGGTTAGCCTGTTACCGTGTACTGTCTCATAGATAGTAGGAACTTCAATAACAAAAGCGCATCTTTCGTAGTAGATAGTCTTGTCACTCTCTAATAACTGATTGGCGGGCTTATGTATCGCTTCGGGAATCCTACCTTTGATTACATGAGAAACACGAATGTCTGGCGATTCAATTTGTTCACCGCTAAAGAATGTATTGGTTGCATCCTGTACCGCTTCAATGAAAGCCACATGAGATAATGTAGCTTCGTTGTCCTTTGCGAATACGGGTATAATACAATCATTCCTTAGATGCTCCAAACTGGCTTCAATCGTATTGGCTTCAATGAATAGAGGTCGTTTCTGCTTAATAATTGGCTCTTCAATTATTACCGCTTCTTCTGCAAATTCACCAAAGTTTCTACTAGTTCTCTGCACTGGCATAATCTGTAATGTTGATTCCATAATCTGTAATTTATTAAGTTAATATTAGAAATTCCTCTGTCTGAAAGCTAAGCAAGCCACAATCAGTATTAATAATCCAATAAAGAACTGTGGCACTAAGACTACTGGCACAATTAGAATTATTCCAAACGTCAATAAAATCTTTAAATTCTCCATACGCATAATAATAGATTAGTAAATAGTGTATTTAAGGACAAAATGAGGGCTTGACATGAAGTACTATTCATTCACTTATCTTTGTGCATCTTTATATGTAGACATATACAAATCGTTGATAAGTCCGCACATTTAAGAAGTTCAAAAGGTTTGTGGGCTGAATAGCAATTCATGTTATCCTTTCTTTTTCCTAATGATTGGTATGGGGGTGTAGAGTAGTTACACCGCTATAGAGTGCATAACATATACCTCATGCTCACTGTCTGACTAATAATTTCACTTGATAGCTGTATAAAGTCTAAATAGAAACACGACCTAAATCTAAAGGGTGGGGGTATGAATTTCAAGTACCTATATTTTTGAGTTGGGTATCAAAAGGAACTTTACCAGTAATATATATCACTCTCAAATGCCATTATTGGCCTTTAGGACATACTCCCCTATAGAATGACGGACTTATGACAGTATCAGTATAAAGTTTGCAGATTGTCCACAATTCATGATTTTACTGTCGGAATATTAATTACCTTTGCAATATCAGGACAATGGGAAACACCCCAAATATAATCCTCAAAATTATTCCGATTCCATGTTAGAGATACCCTAAACGGGTATAATTCGACCTGATGCGTATCAGGTTTTATTATTCTTGTGACTGTCCAATATTTCTACCATGACTCCCTTATACTAAAGATAAAAATTCTCTATAAAGTGGACAACACTAGATTAGATTATTCCAGTCAAATTAACTTTTAACTTAACTTATGAAGAAAGAAATGATTAAAATTCCGGCAAATATCAAGTATTTAACCGAACGGGAGAAGTTCATAGAAGAATTCGGGAAACCGTTTGAACTTCCTAATGGTATTTTGAATAAAGAGATACCCGGCTGTGGAGCAACTACAGTCGCACTGACAGATGAACATAAAACTATTATATGCAGCCCTCGCAATGAGCTGTTGAAAAACAAACATGAACAATACCCTGATACCTTGCTTGTAATTGGCGGGGTGGACACCAAAGAGATTGAGGCATATTTGCAGACTGCGGAGCTTCCCAAGATTCTGGTCTCCTACGATTCCGTGTATAAATTGATTGGCTGTATTAAATATAAATCAGATTGGCGTGTAGTAGTGGATGAATTCCAGTGCTTGTTGGCAGATAGTAGTTTCAAGTCTGAAATAGAATTGCACTTTTTGGATAATTCAAGGTCGTTTCCGTATGTTACATTCTTATCGGCAACTCCAATTCTTGACAAATATCTGGAACAGATTGACCACTTCAAGGATATGAATTACTATCAGCTTGACTGGGAAGAAAAGGATATTGTCAGAGTATATAGAGAACGCACAAAGAATCCTATCAATGCAGCATTGGAAATAGTTCGCTACTATCAGAATGGCAATTATCCTTCTGTGTATGTTAATGGGGAAAGGATTTACTCCAAAGAATGTGTTATATTTCTCAATAGTGTAAATAATATTGTGAACATTATTAAACAAACAGAACTCAATCCGGAAGAAGTAAATATCATTGTAGGTAATTCTGACGATAACGACAGACAGATTGCAAGGATTGGGGAAGGATTCAAACGGGGAAGAATTCCCTTGAAGGGGGAGACGCACAAGAAATTCACCTTCTGTACTTCCACCGCTTATGCGGGCTGTGATTTCTACTCCACCAATGCCGCAACTTTTGTCATTAGCGATTGTAATCGCCCGAACACTGCGGTTGATATAGCAACGGAACTGGTACAGATTGCAGGCAGGCAGCGTCTGGCATGCAACCCCTTCAGGCAGTTCCTCACCTTCGTTTACAATGTCAATGCAGAGGAGGTAGAGCAGGAGACATTCAATGAGCATCTGTGCCGGAAGGTCAATGTGACACTTGACGAGATTAGAGACAACAACAATGCCGGTGAAGCATTGAGAGCCAAACGTATCAAGGATTTTAGGAGAATCCCCGACAATGTAAAATATCAGGATTCATATACAATGTACGATGAACAGAAAGGAGAATTTGTTTTCAACCGTTTAGCCTATGTAAATGAGCAATACTGTTTTGATGTCCAGAAGTTCAATTATCAGAATGGGGTAATTGTAAAGAAACTGCTCCAAGATAGTAGTTTCGATGTCAGTGAGAATCAAACTTATGCCGTTTACCAAGAACAGTTGAAACATCTAATCAAAAAGGAGCCATTTGTAGACAGGATGCAGGCATACTGTGAATATCGTGCCAAGCAAGGGCTGATTGTCAATCTCGCAATGTCAACACTGGAAAGCAAATATCCAGAATTGAGGTATTATTATGAGGCTTTGGGCGTTGACAGGATTAAAGCTCTGAATTATAAGGAGAAGAAACTGCTCAATGAAATCCATATCATGAAAACCAAAAATAAGATTCGTCATGAATTACACGGCACTATTCACATCGGAGACAGGATATTAACTGCTGATATTCAGCAAACCTTACGTGTTGTATATGACAGGTTGGGCATTGACAAGTCACCGAAGGCGACCGACCTCAATGAATTCTTTGAGATTCATTCTGTCAAGATACCGACCGCCAACGGCCGGAAGAATGGCTTTGAGATTCGAGGAATATTGTAAACAAACAGAAAGAGGCTGAACTCAAAATCAATTTGAGACAGCCTCTTATTTTATGTATCATGTACAATCCGGTTATTCTTATTGCTGTTGAGCGTTACGCATCTCAATAACTCGCTCGATGATTAAGTGCTGAATACAGCTAATTTTATCTTCGCACTTAGCTGCTTCAATCCGCAACTTCTCTGTTGCTTCAATGCTGTTTAACACATTACAGACTGTATCAAAGTCATATTGCGAGATGCAATAATTAATGGCCTTAATATATCTGGTTTGTTTTGCAGCTTTCACGCCAAAGGCTTGTACTGTTGCCTTCATCAATTGCTCTGCCTGCGCATAAGTTCTATATTCTTCTTTAAAAAGAGAAGAATTCATAGCAAGGGCTTTGCTTTGTAATAAAGAAACAGTAGTGCTTATACCAAAATATCCCTGTACGGCAGTACCGGAAATAGAGTACTTCTCACCGAAGCTGCGGATATTCAGTAATAATTCATCTCCCGTTACAATTCCGGCATATCCTATCCACTCATCCTTTGAAGGACATTGAGAGAAATATGCAGTTGTTGCTACTCTGCGGTAAGCGTCGGCAACACTATCACATTCCACTAATTCAGCTTGCAGTGGCTCATCCGTCAAACCGAGCAAGTTAACATTGTCGGCTTTATCCAGATAGACCATTACGGCCGGAGCATTATCGAGAAGATTCTCTATTTTACTACCAACGTAATCGTATAGAGGAACATTCTCTGTGTAGAATGGTTTTGCGTCACATAAGCAAACCAGAGTCGGCAAGAG
Source organism: Bacteroides sp. AF25-38AC (assembly GCF_003602995.1). Classification (NCBI taxonomy): domain Bacteria; kingdom Pseudomonadati; phylum Bacteroidota; class Bacteroidia; order Bacteroidales; family Bacteroidaceae; genus Bacteroides; species Bacteroides sp. AF25-38AC. The sequence continues at coordinate 14,169 of NZ_QTMD01000012.1, forward strand.
CTTACTCTTATCTATAGATTCATAGGTTTTATTCTTCTCAAAGTTTTTACGTTTGATAGAATAATCGGTGAAGGCAAGAATGATTTCCTGTTCTTCGCCATTAAAATTCACTGTGGTAACAAAGTACCACTTGGGAGCTTCTGCGCTCCCTAAATTTAAAAGCTTCATAAACTTCAATTTTGTTAAAATTATTAAGCGGGCGGTATATAAGAGCGGGCATACTTACACCTTCATATATACCCGGCAATCCGAGAATTGCCTAATTAATAATATTAACAATTATGAACTAATTGCCACAGCTTATCACTTCCAAGCAAAAAGCGATAGCTTAAAGCACCGAGGTGCTGGGGTCGGATTGTACATGATGTCAAAGAGCGGGTTGTTCAATGCTTACTCATCAACAATATGAGTTAATCATTTAACTGCTGCAAAGATAAACCATTTTACTGATAACATCCAAATTCTACGGTTATTATTTCTCGTAAATGCTTGATTTCGTCCGGATTAGCTACATTAATCCAGACTATCAGTTAACGTCAGTTAATGAGATTTTATCATACCTCCTTACAGCCGTATCTGTTTGGGGAGAATATGATGTTCAGGCTTACCAGAAGCCTTGATTTCCTAAAAAGCTTGTCAGCCCTGATTCCTTTTATCCAATAAGGCTGTAGTGATTTCTTTTATATTGGTGAATCTTTCCTTATCTAACAAGCTTATTTCCAAAGCCTTATTGACAAACTGCATAATTGCATCCTTACTGATACCAATTTTAACGCACTCGATAATCATTTCTCTAAAACTGTCATGCAAGTCTGATTGCTTCCCAACAGATAACTGTTTCACATATTGTTTTGCCACATCAGAATCAGAAGTGGAAGATTGGGAGAATTTTTCTATCTCGCTTATAAGAGACGTGATTTCATTGTCATAACTACACAGTTTCCCATTTTTCAAATGACCTACCTGTGATTGTAGTTCAGCAGCCTTATTGATTTTAGACGCAAAAAATTGAGTGTCTAACAGAGTATCGAACGTAATACCATTTATAGTATTTTGATACTGTTTTAAAATATTAATGGCTTCTTTGTTACCTTCTTGACTAATAGTAGTAGGTACTTTATCAGATTGCCTTACTTTTGTAGATTCTGTTTCCAACATTAGTAAAGCGGCATCCTCAGAGGTTAATCTTACATATTTCTTAAAAGACTTTGCATCATTATGTCCTGTTATCTTCATTATAATATGACTATCATAGCCATGTTTTAGCATATTACAGATAAAGGAACGTCTTGCTGTATGCGTTCCTATTAGTTCGTATGCTTTCACTTGTGTTGTAACAACTTCTCCTCCCCTATCCTCTGTTACATTATGTAATCTTGTTATACCTGCTTTTTCACCTATGTTCTTTAAATAGTTCAAAGCTGTTTGATTGGTATAAATAGGAAAACCATTTTTATACTTATTCAGAATATCTATAGCAACAGGTAAAAGAGGAATTGATACTCTATGCGTTTTCTTTTCTTGCACAATTTCTATTACTTTCCCTTTACCATTAGGCGCTTCCTTTATAATCCCCTCATTAATTGCTTGCGTATCAGAGAAGCGTTGCCCTATCCAACATTGTAATACAAACAAATCTCTCACTTCTTCTTCCCTTCCTGTTAAGCGCAAAGCATATATTTTATCTATTTCATCTTCCGTTAAATAAATCTCATTTTCATCACCTTGTCTACTTTGGGGCTTTTTATACTTGTCCAGTTTGGATTCGTGAATATCAATCATGCCTTGCTGCTCTGCTCTTTTAAGAATACATATTATCTTCTCTACCTTATTACCAACCGTAGTAGTTTTCGTTGTTTTACCTTTACCAACTTCCTTATTAAAAAGATAAGATTCATAATCCTTTATCAATGGTAAATTTATATCACTAAAACTAATAGGATATTTACCTACTTCATTCAGAAAAGCTTCAAAGAACTTTATTTGTTTCACATAATCAGCTCTTGTACTATCTTTTATAGTTCTATCTAAAGCTAATGTATTACGTAACCAATGTACTGCATTTATATTTTGCTTTTCTTTCTCCATAGTATCTTTGTATATAAACTTCTTTAATATCTTAACACTATTTCCGATTTCGTTGGGATTGTCACAAAGATAACGCTTATATTGCAGAAAGCGATTTTTAATCTCAATTATTTTCGTGTTAACAATAGTATTATTGAGATTATCAAGTTCACTTAACCTACAACCGATATAAGCCTCTTGCTTCTTCACATTCCAATGTTCTGGATATACCTTAACACCCGTAGAAAGTCTTATTTGCTTCCTATCTATCCTGCATACCAAATAGATATTAGTAGGCTTGTTTGATTTGGGTTCTCTCAAATTAAACTTAGCCTGTACTTCATTAAAAAAAATCTGTCCCGTTTGAGCCTTGTTATTCATTTCTGTGCTTCAATTTCGTAATTCAAACTCGTACTTCAATTTTGTGCTTACAAGGCTTTAGCTAACAAAATATCAAGAAGAATCCTCTCTCACAGTATTGTAGAACGCCAATTTACTATCATCAATAAGAGCAAAAAAAATGGGGCTTTTCCACAAAAGAACCTTGGACGCATATATGAAGACAAAGAAAACTATGAAGAGGCTTTTATCTGGTATAAAAAAGCCGCCGAACACAATAATAGCCCGGAATCTTATTATGCACAAAGCCGCTTAGCCTATTTACTGAAAAACGGGTTAGGAGTCACAAAGAATTACCCCGCCGGAATGGCATGGACAAAACGAGCAGCTAAAAACGGGAATGCAAGCGGACAGATTTCGCTTGCAATCTCTTATGAATACGGCATAGACAACATCTTGAGAAAAGATGGGAATTCAGCGTTATATTGGTACAAAAAGGCTGCTCTCAACAAAGACATTGGAGAACTCCAGAAGTCTATAGCAGAAGCTGCCATAGAAAGATTGGAAGAAGCGGGATTCAACGGACAGAATACTCTCCTCAAAATGATACCGGACTATAAACCATTCTACACTGCACCTTCGGAAAGTGAACAGAAAAGCATGCATGAATCTGTTCGCAATAGCACGGTAGAGTGGGGAAAAACAATAGAAGGAGAGGCTTCTCTAGGACAAACCCAAAATGATGAAATAAATGGATTCAGGGTAGAATTCAAAGAAGATAATATTAAAATTGGCTTTACTAAAAACTCAGAATTCACTTTATTCATCCATATTCAAGAAGATGACATAATAGTTAAAAATGGCTCTGAAAATGGTGTAGAATACAACCGAAACACCGGAAAACCGTATATGCTGCTCCGCCCCTACAGTTATGAAATAGAAGCCAAAGAATATCCCGGACAAATATTTGAACGGACAAACTACACAAACGGGAATAAATATTGGGGAGAAACCTATAATGGACAACGCCACGGATACGGCATTCATATCTGGGAAAATGGGAATATGTGGTTCGGCCCTTGGAAGGATGGTGAAAGAAATGGATACGGCGCTTACTTTGATATTACGGCACACACCATTCAGTCAGGAAAATGGATTGGAAATGAATTGATAGCCGGTACTTCTTATATCTGTAAAGAAAAAGCGGAACCGGTTCTTCCAGCCAGAACCAGAACCGTTTCAAAACCATTTTCCTATAGCGGTACTGTTCGCTATATAAATTTACCGACCAGCTCATACATGTCATACATCACAGAAGCCATCAACAAATGGGGGAAATGCCGTACCGGAGCAATCACTATGTATGGAGCAGGAGTAGGAGTGTATGGGAATAGTGGATATGCCTACACCGGCAGTACTCCCAGCAAGCTTAAGAAACGTATAGAAGAAGCCAACAGCAGCAATGCTGAAATAACAGACATCAACATCACTGAAAATGGCAACTATGTAATTATCTTAGGCGGTTCAGGGTATTGGACTCTTGGTTATCCGGATGCATTCCTCAAAAAACTGGAACAATATCGTACAGGAGATTTAAGAGACGACAATATTCTTTCGGCCTGCTTCAATGATAGAGGAGAATGGGTAGTTATCACGGACAAGCATTACAGCTATTCAAATGAAACCATCAAAAATTTCATACTGAAAGCCGAAGAACTATACGAAGAGGTTTACTATGCCTATATTACCAATTACGGGATGATAGCTTGCTGCAAAAACGGAGTATATTACAAAAACATTCCATCCAATTTGGCAGAGGCATTGAAGAAACTCACATTCAAACCCAAAGTCATCAAGTTTACAGACAATGGATTGTACTTGATTACAGATGGAGAATCACAAAATTATTATTTTATGTAATCACTCATTTTTTTTAAATATAGGCAATAGGTTATAGCATAGGACTTTCCATGTCGTCAAATGGCTAAATACAACGTTAAAAAAAGTCGTTCAGTCCCGTTAAAGCACCATGCCGTTTTTAAGTGTTGTAACTTCGCACCGTGGTCACAAAGAAACAGGTCTCGCTAACTGACGAGTGAACGAAACCGCAAGTAACAACCATTAAAAACAAAAAACATTATGGCATTTCGTTATGTAGTAAAAAAGAGAATGGTAGGCATTGGTACCAAAACCGAGAAGTATGTAGCTGCTTCTTATTCCGTAGCAAATATTGATTTTGATAGATTATGCGACCAGGTGACCAGTCAAGGGATGGTGCCAAGAGGTATCGTAAAAGCCGTATTGGACGGTATGATTGACGCACTCTGCACCTATGCCAGCATCGGTGCAACCGTACGGCTGGGAGACTTCGGAAGCCTCCGACCGGGATTGAACGGCAAAAGCCAGGAGGATGCAAAGTCTGTAACGGCTGATGTCGTTTACCGCCAGAAACTGATTTTCGTGCCGGGACAACGTTTGAAGAACATGATGAAACAATCGGGCATCACACGATTGGTAACCGGCTCTGAAATCGTGCCGGACAATGAAGAAAATCCCGGAGGAAACGAAAGCGGAGGCGGCGGCAATGATGGTGACCAAGGTGAAAATCCATTAGGATAAACTGATAGAGTTTTATCAAGGAAACAAACAATTCCACAGAGGAGGCTTCATGACAAGTCTCCTCTGTTTATTTATATGACCTGTTTCGCTATCCATGCACAAGCCTCAGCATCAGCCAACGCATGATGATGATGTTCCAACTGATAGCCACAGCAAACAGCCACTGTATGCAACTGATAGTTAGGCAATCCCTTTATAGCACGACGTGATGCCTGCAAAGTACAATAAAACTCATAATCCGGATAATCCATGCAGTAAGTACGGAAAACAGCTTTCAGGCAGCTTTCATCAAAGGCCTTGTTGTGCGCTACCAATGGCAAGCCTTCAATGCGTGGAGCTATTTCCTGCCACACAACGGGAAAGATAGGAGCATCCCGGGTATCTGCCAACGTCAGACCATGCACGCGGGTATTCCAATAAGTGTAATACTCCGGTTCGGGACGGATGAGGTTATAATAATGGTCCACAATCTCTCCATCACGTACGATAACCACTCCTACACTACAAACGCTGGTACGCTGTTCGTTGGCCGTTTCAAAATCAATGGCAGCAAAATCTTTCATCCGATATGGTTTTATAGTCGCCAAAGATACGAAAAATTCACTCCGTTCCTTTCATACTACACCTGGTTTCCATTATCTTTGTCCCCCGGACAAAGACTAAAATATCATGGAACATCCACTTTCGCAATTCAAATATTGTCCGAAATGCGGTTCAGCCCATTTCGAAGTTCATAACGAGAAGTCGAAGCAGTGCGCCGACTGCGGTTTCGTCTACTACTTCAACCCCTCTTCCGCCACCGTCGCCTTGATACTGAACGAGCGCGACGAGCTGCTGGTGTGCCGCCGCGCCAAAGAGCCTGCCAAAGGGACGCTGGACCTCCCCGGAGGCTTCATCGACATGACCGAGACCGGTGAGGAAGGCGTTGCCCGCGAAGTAAGAGAAGAAACCGGCATGAAGGTGGCAAAGGCCGAATATCTCTTCTCCCTGCCCAACATCTACATCTATTCCGGCTTCCCCGTACACACGCTGGATATGTTTTTCCGTTGTACGGTGGAGGACACCTTGCACTTCGAGGCGATGGACGACGCGGCAGACCTCTTCTTCCTCCCCTTAAAAGATATCCGTACGAAAGAGTTCGGACTCGGCTCCATCCGCAAAGGAGTGGGTATCTTCCTGGAAGACATGTGGAAGAACAAAAGCGAATGATTATTCGTTCCTATTATGGTATATATCCTAAAAAAGCCAAACAAGTGTAACATTTCCGGGTTAAAACCCGTATTTTTGTAAAATACCTATTCTAACAAAAGAAGATGAAACATAAAATCTCCCGAATATTGTGCACAGCACTCTGTTGCGCACCTTTACTCGCCTCAGCACAAACAAGCGAGAAGAGTACTTCTCCCAAGCGACTCTACCAAGAAGGACAAACGCTGTTCCAGCAAAAGGCCTATGCTGCCGCCATCTCCCCGTTGCAAGCCTATGTACGCCAGATGAATGCAGACGGCAAGCCTCTGCCCGATACCGGCGAGCGGCAAGAAGCGGAATACATGCTGGTATGCGCCGCATACGAGCTCAGAGACCCCAAAAGCATAGACCTGCTCCGTGCCTTCCTGGACGAATATCCCGATACTCCCCATGCCAACCGCATCTACGCCCTGATTGCCTCCGCCTACTTCTTCGAAGGCAATTATGACGATGCCCTCGCCATGTTCAACTCCGCCCGCCTCGACCTGCTGGGTTCCGAGGAGCGAGACGACATGACCTACCGCCTTGCCACCTGCTACCTGAAAACGGGCAACGTAAAGGAAGCAGCCATCTGGTTCGAGACGCTACGTAGCACCAGCCGCAAGTATACAGCGGACTGTGCTTACTACATCTCTTATATCCGATATACCCAAGGACGGTATGACGAAGCGCTCAGCGGTTTCCTGCCTTTGCAGGACAATGCCAAATACAAGGACTTGGTTCCCTATTACATCGCCGAAATCTATCTGTTGAAGAAGCAGTACGACAAGGCGGAAATCGTGGCGCAGAATGCACTGTCAGCCCATCCCGACGGTCTGAGCTACACCCACACGGCGGAGCTGAACCGTATCCTCGGTACAGCCGAATACCATTTCGGGAAGTATCACGAAGCCGTAAAGTCCTTCGGACAATATATAGAACACAATGCCGAATCTGCCGCTCATAGAAGGGATGCCCTTTACATGCTGGGAATGTCCTATTATCAATGCGGCGTGTATTCGCAAGTCCCCTCCGTCCTCGGCAGAGTGACTGCCGAAAACGATGCCCTTTCGCAGAACGCATACCTGCACATGGGACTGGCTTATCTGCAACTGGCAGACAAGACCAAAGCGCGTATGGCCTTCGAGCAGGCTGCCGCCTCCAACGCCGATATGAAAGTCAAGGAACAAGCCGCCTATAACTACGCCTTATGCATTCACGAGACCTCCTATTCCGCTTTCGGCGAATCGGTGACCGTCTTCGAGAAATTCCTGAACGAATTTCCAAACTCTCCTTATGCCGAGAAAGTCAGCAACTACCTGGTGGAAGTATACATGAATACACGCAGCTATGATGCCGCACTCAAGTCCATCGACCGTATCTCCCATCCCAGCAAAGCCATTCTGGAAGCCAAACAAAAGATTCTGTTCCAACTCGGGACCCAGTCTTTTGCCAACACGCAGTTCGAGCAAGCCATCGGTTACTTCGACCAAAGCGTCACGTTGGGGCAATACAACCTCCAGACCAAGGCAGACGCCCTCTACTGGCTCGGCGAGTCTTATTACCGCCTGAACCGGATGAGAGAAGCTGCCCGCAATTTCAACGAATATCTGTCACTCACCCGGCAGAGGGATACGGAGATGTTCGCCCTTGCCTACTATAACCTGGGCTACATCGCTTTCCACCAGAAAGACTATTCGACGGCAGAGAACCGTTTCCGCAACTTTGTCCAACTGGAGAAAGGTGAAAACCCGACCGCATTGGCAGATGCCTACAACCGTATCGGTGACTGCAACCTGCACGTCCGCCGCTTCGACGAGGCCAAGCAATACTATACAAAAGCAGAAAGTCTGGGAACACCTGCCGGAGACTACTCTTACTATCAGCTGGCCCTTGTAGCCGGCCTGCAAAAAGACTATTCCGGAAAGGTTACTTTACTGGACCGCCTTGCCGTCAAATATCCCAATTCGCCTTATGCCATCAATGCCCTTTACGAAAAAGGGCGCTCCTACGTACAGAGCAACAACAGCCCCCAAGCTATCGCCGCCTTCCGCGAATTGCTCGGCAAGTATCCCGAGAGTCCTGTCAGCCGTAAAGCCGCCGCCGAAATCGGTCTGCTTTACTACCAGAACGATGACTATGACCGTGCCATAGAAGCCTACAAACATGTAGTCACCCAATATCCCGGAAGCGAGGAAGCCCGCCTTGCCATGCGCGACTTGAAGTCCATCTACGTAGATGCCAACCGCGTGGATGAGTTTGCCGCCCTTGCCGCCCAAATGCCGGGAGAAATCCGCTTCGAACCCAGTGAGCAAGACTCGCTGACTTACATCGCTGCCGAAAAAGTATATATGAAAGGCGAAGCCGCACCTGCCAAAGAGAGCTTCACCCGCTATCTGCAAAGTTATCCGGGAGGCGCTTTCAGCCTGAATGCACACTACTACCTCTGCGTCATAGGCAAAGAGCAGAAAGATGAAGAGGCGGTATTGGAACATGCCGGAAAACTGCTGGAATACCCCGATAACCCATATTCTGAAGAGGCTTTGCTGATGCATGGAGAAATTCTGTTCAACCGCCAGCAATATGCCCTGGCATTGGCCGACTACAAGAAATTGCAGGCCAAAGCCACCACGGCAGAGCGCCGCCAGCTTGGCGCTATCGGTGTACTGCGCTGTGGAGCACTGATGCATGATGATGCGGAAGTCATCAACGCCGCCACAGCCTTGCTTGCCGAAGCCAAGCTGTCTCCGGAGCTCCGGAACGAGGCGTTGTACTACCGTGCCAAGGCATACCTCAACCAGAAAGCCGACAAGAAGGCAATGGATGACCTTCAGCTGCTGGCCAAAGACACCCGTACCCTTTATGGAGCCGAAGCCAAATATCTGGTGGCATTACAATGGTACAACGCCGGTAATTATGCCTCTGCAGAAAAGGAAATCCTTAATTTCATCGACCAAAGCACACCGCATGCCTACTGGCTGGCACGCAGTTTCATCCTTCTGTCTGATGTATATGTAGCCATGGACAAGAAGCTCGATGCACGCCAATACCTATTGAGCCTGCAGCAGAACTACCAGGCCGATGACGATATAGCAAGCATGATTAACGAAAGACTGGAGAAATTGAAGTAAGAAATATAGCACATTATGAAAAAGATACAATATATCCTCGCAGGAACTATGCTTGTCTCCCTCTCTTTGGGAGCACAAGCCCAGACACAACCCCAAGACACCACCATGAACCGTACGGTAGTCGTGGAACAAGAATATAATCCGGACATCATGGATGCCTCCAAAGTGAACGTGCTTCCCAAGGTGGAACCTCCTACCGTCAGCAAAAAGGCGGTGGAATATGACGCCACCCTGATGCCGGCAACCCATATCCCGGCAGGTATCATGCAAGCCTATACCGGAAAAGAGACGCAGGCGAAAGCGCTGCCCGGATATGTACGCTTGGGATACGGTAACTACGGTAACCTCGATGTACGCGCCAACTACCTCTTCTCTTTATCCCCCAAAGACCGCCTCAACCTGACATTCACAATGGATGGCATGGATGGCAAACTGGACTTGCCGGATAATGGCGGGAAGTGGAATTCATTCTACTACCGTACCCATGCTGCCATGGATTATGTACATGCCTTCAGCAAAGTCGATTTGAATATTGCCGGAAAGTTCAACCAAAGCAATTTCAACTTCCTGCCCGACTTCGTCAGCAACAAGCAGAAATTCGTTTCGGGTGATGTACATTTCGGGGTAAGTTCCACGAGCGACGATATGCCTCTCCAATTCCGTGCCGAAACCAATTTGTTGGTCTACCAGCGCCAACACGACCTCATGGTGAGCAATATCAAAGAAAATATCGTGCGCACCAAAGCCGATGTCACCGGTTCCATCTCCGATGAGCAGACCATCGGCATGGCTTTTGCCATGGACAACACATTCTACAGCGACGGACGTTTCGAGAATCACACCGACGTAGACTTCAATCCATACTATCTCTTTCAGAATGACGACTGGAAAATACGTCTCGGCGCACACGTCGACCTGGCTTTCGGTTTCGGCAAGAAGTTCCGCGCCGCTCCCGACGTAGAAATACAATACATCTTCTCGGACAGCTACATCCTCTACGCACAAGGTAAGGGAGGACGGCTACAGAACGATTTCCGCCGTCTGGAAACCATTACGCCTTATGGCATTACAAACCAGCAGCTTGACAATACCTACGAACAGCTCAACGCAGCCATCGGCTTCAAGGCAAGCCCGGTCAGCGGATTGTGGTTCAACCTATACGGCGGATATCAAGATTTGAAAAACGACCTGATTGACACTCCGACTGTCAAGTCCGACGGGATAAGCAATGTTTACCTCACAGAAGATACCAAGAACCTCTACGCCGGAGCCGACCTGAGCTACAACTACAAGGATGTTTTCTATCTCGCCGCCAATGCCGTCTATCGCCATTGGACAACGGACTCAGACGGTTCTGATGTCGTAGTAAGCTTCAAACCGGCCGTAGAAGGCAATCTCAATCTCAAGGTACGCCCCATCTCCCCACTGCTTGTCGGCATCGGCTATCAGCACATCTCACGCCAGGGCGTGGAGGGCAACAAGGCGGACCCCGTCAGCAATCTCTATCTGAACGGCAGCTACGAACTCTTCAAAGGTATCTCCGTGTATGCGCGCGTGAACAACTTGCTGAACAAAGATTACCAGTACTACTGGGGATACCCTTCAGAAGGTCTTAGTTTCTTAGGCGGAGTAAGCTTCCTCTTTTAATAGGGGCAGCACAAGCCGGAGCTCTAAATTGAACAAAAAAGGTCATTTTTGCTAAATTCTCCTTATATTATAAGGTGGGAAGAATCTTTTTTTCCTACTTTTGCGGGCGAATTCAGTGGCGGGAGTCACTAAAAAACAGAAATTTATGCAGAAAAACCTTGTCATAGTCGAGTCTCCGGCGAAAGCAAAAACCATCGAGAAATTCCTTGGAAAAGATTTCAAAGTCCTTTCCAGCTACGGCCATATACGTGATTTGAAGAAAAAAGAATTCAGTATTGACGTAGACAAAGACTTCAAACCGCATTACGAGATACCGGCGGATAAAAAGAAAATCGTAACCCAGCTGAAAGAAGAAGCCGAGCAGGCAGAAACCGTATGGCTGGCTTCCGATGAGGACCGCGAAGGGGAAGCCATCGCATGGCACTTGTACGAAGTGCTGAAACTGAAGCCGGAACACACCAGACGCATCGTCTTCCATGAAATCACCAAAGGTGCCATCCTGAAAGCGATAGAAAATCCCCGTGACATTGACATCAACCTGGTCGATGCCCAGCAAGCCCGACGTATCCTGGACCGTATCGTAGGTTTTGAACTTTCACCGGTATTGTGGAAGAAAGTGAAACCTGCCCTTTCTGCAGGCCGTGTACAGTCCGTAGCCGTCCGTCTCATTGTAGAGCGCGAACGCGAGATACATGCATTCCAGACCGAAGCATCCTACCGTGTTACCGCCGTATTCCTCGTTCCGGACACTGACGGCAAAACAGTGGAAATGAAAGCCGAACTGGCGCACCGGCTTAAGACAAAGGCAGAAGCCCGGAAATTGCTGGAGAGCTGTAAAGCAGCCACGTTTACCATCAGCGACATCACTACCCGTCCGCTGAAGAAAACTCCCGCAGCCCCGTTCACCACCTCTACCTTGCAGCAGGAGGCTGCCCGCAAACTGGGCTTCACCGTGGCACAGACCATGATGGTGGCGCAACGTCTGTACGAATCCGGATTGATAACCTACATGCGTACCGACTCCGTCAACCTTTCCGAACTTGCCGTCAACGCCAGCCGTGAAACCATCTCCAACCTGATGGGCGAACGTTACGTACACAACCGCCACTTCGCCACCAAGACCAAAGGAGCGCAAGAGGCCCACGAAGCTATCCGCCCCACCTATATGGAGAATGCCAAGATAGAAGGTACCCCACAGGAAAGAAAGCTGTACGACCTCATCTGGAAACGTACCATCGCCTCGCAGATGGCAGATGCCGAAGTGGAAAAGACAACCGTAACCATTGCTATCAGCAACGAGACGGAGACTTTCACTGCAACCGGCGAAGTGGTGAAATTCGACGGTTTCCTCCGTGTCTACCGCGAATCATACGATGATGACGTAGAAACCCAGGAAGATGAGGCACGCCTACTGCCCCCTCTGAAAAAAGGACAGAAGCTCGAACATGAAGGTATCACCGCTACCGAACGTTTCACCCAACACCCTCCCCGCTACACGGAAGCAAGCCTTGTGCGCAAATTGGAGGAACTGGGTATCGGACGTCCGTCTACCTATGCTCCTACCATTTCCACCATCCAGCAACGCGAATACGTGATAAAAGGAGAAAAAGCTGGTGAAGAACGCACCTACAATGTGCTTAACCTGCAGGGTAATGAAATAACGGACAACAACCATACAGAAATCACCGGAGCCGAAAAGTCAAAACTGATGCCGACAGACACCGGTATTGTGGTCAATGACTTCCTGATAGAGTACTTCCCGGACATCCTTGACTACAACTTCACAGCGAGCGTCGAAAAGCAATTCGACGAAATAGCCGAAGGTGACAAGCAATGGACTGCCATTCTGAAAACATTCTATAAAAAATTCCATCCTTCAGTAGAAAACACACTTGCCGCGAAAACCGCCCACAAGGCAGGCGAACGGATTCTGGGAACAGACCCCGTCAGCGGAAAGCAAGTGTCTGTAAAAATCGGACGTTTCGGCCCAGTAGCACAGATAGGTACTGCCGAAGATGAGGAAAAGCCCCGTTTCGCCCAGGTAAAAAAAGAAATGTCCATCGAGACCATTACGCTGGAAGAAGCGCTGGAGCTGTTCAAACTTCCCCGTACCCTCGGAGAGTACGAAGGTAAGAATGTAGTCGTAGGTGCGGGACGTTTCGGACCTTATATCCAGAACAACGGCTTGTATGCCTCGTTACCCAAGACAATGGACCCGATGACTGTTACGCTGGAAGAAGCTATTGAACTTTTGCAAAAGAAACAAGAAGCAGAAGCCCAAAAACATATCAAGAAGTTTGAGGAAGAACCGGAACTGGAAATCCTGAATGGACGCTATGGCCCTTACATCGCTTATAAAGGCAGCAACTACAAGATTCCTAAAGACATCATCCCTCAAGACCTGAACCTTCAAGCTTGTCTGGAAATTGTGAAACTGCAAAGCGACAAGGATACGGGCAAGTCTAAGCGGACTGCAAAGGCGGTGAAAGCAACGAAAACGACTAAAACAACCGCCAAGGCAACTGCCAAAACAAGCAAGACAAAATAGGACTTAGTCTACACGTATAAAATGGGAGAAAGGAGACGATAATTTAAACTTCTATTATTTCTACCACAAGAATAAATATTGCACTATAAAAAAATAAGCCCGAAGAAGTATCCTCGGGCTTATTCTTTTATAGTACAATGTTTACATCCTATCCGGCACCTCAATTCCCAGCAATCCCATACCTAAGCGTACCACCTTGGCTACATTCTCGGACAATGCAAGGCGGAATACCTTCACTGCTTCGTTCTCCTCACGCAGAATGCTGAAGTCATGGTAGAACTGGTTATATTCCTTCACAAGGTCATACGTATAGTTTGCAATGATGGACGGACTGTAATCCTCACCTGCCTGCTTCACAATAGCGGCAAAGTCGGCAACCATCTGTATCAGTCCCTCTTCCTTCTCACTCAGTTCAATGCCGGCAGGTAACTGGGCAGGGATTTCGATACCGGCCTCTTTTGCCTTGCGGAGAACAGACTGGATACGTGCATAAGTATATTGGATGAACGGTCCCGTATTACCATTAAAGTCGATGGACTCTTTTGGATTGAATGTCATGTTCTTGCGGGCATCCACTTTCAGGATGAAGTACTTTAAGGCACCCAGACCAACGATACGGGCGATATTGTCTGCCTCTTCCTTTGTCAGACCATCCAGCTTACCCAGTTCATTGCTGGTTTCCTTGGCTGTATCAATCATCTCCGCCATCAAGTCGTCAGCATCAACTACTGTACCTTCGCGGCTCTTCATCTTGCCCTCGGGAAGTTCCACCATACCGTAAGAGAAGTGCACCAACCCTTTACCCCATTCGAAGCCCAGTTTGTCGAGCAGGATGGACAATACCTGGAAATGGTAATTCTGTTCGTTGCCTACCACATAAATCATCTTGTCGATGGGATAATCTGCAAAGCGGAGTTTGGCAGTACCTATATCCTGCGTCATGTAGACGGATGTACCGTCCGCACGCAACAGCAGCTTGTGGTCCAACCCCTCCCCCGTGAGGTCCGCCCATACAGAGCCGTCTTCTTTCCGGTAGAAGAAGCCTTTCTCCAGGCCCTCCATTACCTTCTCCTTACCTTCGAGGTACGTGTTTGATTCGTAATATATCTTATCAAAAGTTACACCCATCATACGGTAAGTCTCGTCAAAACCTGCATACACCCAGTCGTTCATTTTCTTCCAGAGCGCACGTACTTCCGGGTCATTGGCCTCCCACTTTACCAGCATTTCACGAGCCTCCTTCATCAAAGGAGATTCAGCTTCCGCCTTGGCTTTGGCTTCTTCCTCATTCATGCCTTCGCTTTGGAACTTGGCCATCAGCTCCTTCACTTCCGCTTTATAATGCTTGTCGAAGGAAACATAGTAATCGCCAATCAAGTGATCTCCCTTCTTGCCGGATGATTCGGGAGTTTCACCATTTCCGTACTTCAGCCATGCCAACATGGACTTACAGATATGAATTCCACGGTCATTGACAATATTTGTCTTTACTACCTTATTACCGTTGGCAGCCACTATATTAGCCAGCGCATTTCCCAAAAGATTATTGCGTACATGTCCCAAATGAAGCGGTTTGTTGGTGTTGGGAGAAGAATACTCAATCATCACCAATGGAGAGTTGTCAGTAGCAGCCACGATACCGTACTGCTTGTCCGCATGAATGCCATTCAACAATTCTATCCACGCAGAGGAGGCAATGGTCAGGTTCAGGAAGCCCTTGATGACATTAAATGCTGCAACCGAAGGCTCGTTTGCCTGCAAGTATTCACCGATTTCCTGGGCCGTCTGCTCCGGTCCTTTCTTGGACATACGGAGGAAAGGGAATACAACCAGCGTGAGGTGTCCCTCAAATTCTTTCTTGGTTTTCTGCAACTGCACTTGTGTGGCAGGAACATCCTGTCCGTAAAGCGCTTTCAGTCCGCCGATGACGGACGATACCAGTTTCTGTTCTATATTCATGATTCAAATGTATTTTCCTGCGTGCAAAGATAGCGTAAACCGAAATCAGTACAAAACAAGCAGGCTTGTTTTTATTGACTCACAAGATATTCAACATACAAAGAGGGGACGCTCCTTGTAAAACGTCCCCTCTTTGTATGTTGAGTATACTGTTCTTATTCAGCTGTCAATTCCGCACCTGGTTTGAATTTAACAACTTTCTTTGCAGCAATCTCGATAGGCTTTTTAGTAGAGGGGTTGATACCCATACGCGCTCCTCTTTCCACCACACTGAAAGTTCCAAAACCAACCAATGATACTTTATCACCGGCCTTCATTGCCTTAGTGACTGACGCGATAAATGCATCCAATGCTTTCTTTGAATCAGTCTTTGACAAACCAGACTCCGCTGCCATAGCGCTAATAAGTTCCGCCTTATTCATAATGCTTAAAAATTAATTAATATGTTACACAAAAGATATTTTTACTTTTCATCACAAACCTCCACAAAAATAGAGCAATATTTCTGAATATCAAATAAAAACATTAAAAAAATATTGGAAAACAGCGAAAAAGAAGGAATAGAATCTGCTTTTTCTGTTATAGAACAGAATTTATTCGTATTTTTGCCGGAGAATGCAAAAACAGACAACTGTTTTTGAACTGTAAAATGAATTGAAACAACAGATTATGAATACTATACCTACTGTAACCAAGAACCTTTTAATCATTAATGTGCTGATGTTTTTGGGCACCATTGTCGCCCAAAGCTACGGCATCGACCTCGCCCAATATCTGGGATTGCATTTTTTCCTTGCCGAAGATTTCAATGCAGCACAATTGATAACATATATGTTCATGCACGCCGGATTCGCGCACCTGTTTTTCAACATGTTTGCCGTATGGATGTTCGGACGTATTTTAGAGCAGGTATGGGGGCCAAAACGATTTCTGTTCTACTATCTGGTGTGCGGCATAGGAGCCGGAATTATCCAGGAGGTGGTACAGTATATTCATTATGAGACAGTACTTTCCGCCTACGACAGCGTGAATACCGGCATGGCCATCATCCCGATGAAGGAATATCTCAATATGATGACTACCGTGGGAGCTTCGGGCGCAGTATACGCCATTCTGCTGGCATTCGGCATGTTGTTCCCCAACCAGCAAATGTTCATCTTCCCGCTGCCGGTTCCCATCAAGGCCAAATATTTTGTCATCGGATATGCCCTGATTGAGCTTTATGCCGGATTTGCAAACAGTGCAGGAGACAATGTGGCTCACTTCGCACATTTGGGTGGTATGGTATTCGGCTTTATCCTGATTATGTACTGGAGAAAAAAGAACAGAGGAAATGGCTACTATTATAACTGATTTGAAAGAGACCTTCCGTAGGGGGAACATTTATATCCAACTGATTTACATCAATGTTGCGGTATTCATACTTACTACGCTAACCGAAGTCATGTTCCAGTTGTTCAACCGGAGCATAGCAGGCGTATTCGAATGGTTGGAACTGCCGGCATCAGTCCTACGCTTCATCCTGCAACCATGGTCACTACTGACATATATGTTCATGCATGCAGGATTCATGCACATTCTTTTCAATATGCTGTGGCTTTACTGGTTCGGTGCACTGTTCCTGAGTTTCTTCTCTGCAAAGCATCTGCGGGGTGTATACATTCTGGGAGGAATTTGCGGCGGTCTGCTCTATATGGCCGCCTATAACATTTTTCCGTATTTCCGTCCCATGACAGACTATTCTTTCATGCTGGGCGCCTCTGCCTCTGTACTTGCCATTGTAGCCGCCACCGCCTATCGCGAGCCCAACTATCCGATAAGGCTGCTGCTGTTCGGAACCATCCGGCTGAAATACCTGGCACTCATCGTTATAGGCACCGATTTGCTGTTCATCACCTCCAGCAATGCCGGCGGACACATCGCACATTTAGGAGGTGCGCTGGCAGGGTTATGGTTTGCCGCCAGCCTCAGCAAAGGTAGCGACCTGACCTCATGGATAAACAAATGTCTGGATGCCTTAGTTTCCATCGTCAGCTTCAAACCCCGAAAACCGAAAATGAAAGTACATTACGGTACTGGCAAACAAAAAGATTATGATTACAACGCACGGAAAAAAGCCCAATCCGACGAGATAGACCGCATTCTCGACAAATTAAAGAAATCGGGATACGAAAGCCTTACTACAGAGGAAAAGAAAAGCTTGTTCGACGCGAGTAAACGTTAAACCAATGGAAAACGGAAAATGAAAAATGAGAAATGAGAATATAACCGCCACTCTTATTTTCAGTTTTCACCTTTCAATTTTCAACTATTATAATGAAGCATCTCGGTAATTTTGTCGCTCTTCTGATTTTAGCGGTCAATGCCTTGTTTACGGGCCTATTACTGTTCACCGCCTATAGTCCGCACATCCAGCCGGTCACACATCCGGTGCAATCGTGCCTGGGGCTGACATTTCCCGTGTTCCTGATGATAAATGCCGGCTTCCTCATTTTCTGGCTGGTCATCCAGCGCTATAGGTCGGCTTTGCTGCCCCTGATAGGGATGTTGCTCTGCTATTCGCAGATACGCACCTATCTGCCCATCAACTTCCATACAGACCACTTACCGGAAACAAGTATCAAACTGCTCTCCTACAACATTATGGGATTTGACGGTGCCGCCAAGCAAGATGGCAAAAACCCGATATTGACCTATTTGAAGGAAAGTGGCGCCGATATCCTCTGTCTGCAGGAATATTCCACAGTACAATCCTCAAAGCATCTTTCGCAAAAAGACGTAGAGCGGGAACTCAAGGCATATCCATACCACCGCATCAACACAGTGGGTAGCGGAAAGGGACATACCAACAAGATAGCATGTTACTCTAAATTTCCGATTCTCTCGTCACGCATATTGGATTATCCCAGCGAATACAACGGTTCGGTACTCTATGAAATCAAGATTGGGGAAGACACGGTTACCCTCATCAACAATCATCTGGAGTCCAACAAACTGACCAAAGCCGATAAAGTCGTGTACGAAGACATGCTGAAATCTCCCGAAAAGGAAAAAGTGAAAAGCGGCGCACGCCTGCTCATACGCAAGCTGGCAGAAGCATCGGCCATCCGTGCCCCGCAGGCTGACACTATTGCACATGAAATAGCCGCTTCACCGCATCCTTACATTATTGTGTGCGGCGATTTCAACGATACCCCCATCTCCTATGCCCACCGCACCATCGCCCAGGATTTGGACGACGCATTCACCCAATCAGGACGGGGGCTGGGCATCTCCTACAACCAGAACAGATTCTATTTCCGGATAGACAACATACTGACAAGCAAGAACCTGAGAGCCTACAATTGTACAGTAGACCGCTCCATCAAAGAGTCAGACCACTATCCGATATGGTGCTATATCACTAAGAGATATTGAAAATTAATACTTAAACATTTAATACTTAGAAAACAATGTTCAAAAAATGTATTCTAATTTTAGCAGCAAGTTGTATGATGTACTCCTGTGCCACCCAGACGGAAAGCAATCCGTTCCTTACTGAGTTTCAAACACCCAATGGCGTGCCTCCATTCGATAAAATCAAGTTGGAGCACTATGAACCCGCATTCCAGAAAGGTATAGAAGAGCAGAACGCCAATATCCAAGCCATCATTGACAATACGGAAGCCCCTACTTTCGAAAATGTCATTGTTGCCCTCGACAACAGCTCTCCCACCCTGGACCGTGTAGGCGGTGTATTTTTCAACCTGACGGAGGCCGAAACTACCGATGAACTGACAGCCCTTTCCATGAAACTGGCTCCGACATTGGCCGAACACGAAGACAACATCTCCCTCAACCAGGAGCTTTTCAAGAAAGTGGATGCTGTCTACAGCCAGCAAGATGCTCTCGGCCTGACCCGCGAACAACAAAGGCTGCTGGAAAAGACCCATAAGAAATTTATCCGTTCCGGCGCCAATCTTCCGGCCGACAAGCAAGCCCGTCTGCGTGAAATCAACAAGCAGCTTTCCACACTCGGAATCACGTTCAGCAACAACATCCTGAACGAAAACAACGACTTCAAGCTTTATGTAGGAAAAGAGGAAGACCTCGCCGGACTTCCCCAATGGTTCCGCGAAAGCGCCATGGCTGAAGCCCGTGCCACCGGACAGGAAGGCAAATGGCTGTTTACCCTCCATAATGCAAGCCGCTTGCCTTTCCTTCAATACTCCGCCAACCGGCCGCTACGCGAACAGATGTACAAGGCCTACATCAACCGCGGCAATAACAATGACAAGAACGACAACAAGAAAATCATTGCCGACATCGTAAGCCTGAGACTTGAAAAGGCGCAACTGCTGGGTTTCGACTGTTACTCCAACTTTGTATTGGACAATACAATGGCAAAGAATTCCACCGCCGTGATGGACTTCCTCAACAACTTGTGGAGTTATGCACTCCCCAAAGCAAAAGCCGAAGCAGCCGAACTGCAAAAGCTGATGGACAAGGAAGGCAAAGGAGAGAAACTGGAAGCATGGGATTGGTGGTACTACACCGAAAAACTCCGTAAGGAGAAATATAACCTCGAAGAAGAAGAGATTAAGCCCTACTTCAAGCTGGAAAACGTACGTGAAGGCGCCTTTGCCGTTGCCAATAAGCTCTATGGCATCACGCTGACAAAGCTCGAAGGTATCCCCGTCTATCATCCCGATGTAGAAGTGTTTGAAGTGAAAGCCGCAGACGGCTCACAAGTAGGTATCTTCTATGTAGATTACTTCCCCCGTCCCGGCAAAAGCGGTGGTGCCTGGATGAGCAATTACCGCGAACAACAAGGCAGCATACGTCCATTGGTATGCAACGTATGCAGCTTCACCAAGCCCGTAGGCGACACTCCTTCCCTGCTGACCATCGACGAAGTGGAAACTTTGTTCCATGAATTCGGCCATGCCCTGCACGGATTATTGACCCAATGCCAGTATAAAGGTACTTCAGGCACCAATGTCGTACGCGACTTCGTGGAACTCCCCTCTCAAATCAACGAGCATTGGGCCACCGAACCCGAAGTGTTGAAAATGTATGCCAAGCATTACAAGACCGGCGAGGTCATTCCCGACAGCCTGATTGAAAAGATACTGAACCAGAAAACGTTCAACCAGGGTTTCATGACTACCGAGTTGCTGGCCGCCGCCATCCTCGACATGAACCTGCATAACCTGACTGATACCGAAGGCCTTGATGTCGTTGCATACGAAAAAGAAGCGATGGACCAACTGGGGTTGATTCCGGAAATAGCTCCCCGCTACCGTACCACATACTTCAACCACATCATCGGCGGTTATGCTGCAGGCTACTACAGCTATCTCTGGGCCAATGTTTTGGACAACGATGCCTTCGAAGCTTTCAAGGAACACGGTATCTTCGACAAGCAGACAGCCGACCTCTTCCGCCAGAATGTTCTGGAAAAAGGAGACAGCGAAGACCCGATGACTCTCTATAAAAACTTCAGAGGAACTGAGCCTCAATTAGACCCGATGTTAAAAAATCGCGGTATGAAGTAAGATTTGTGAAAAAAAAGCTATATTTGCAGCCTTGTATGCAACAGAATTTAATTAAAAAGTAATCATAATAAACTAAAAGTAACATGCAAAACAAAGGATTTGTAAGGGTTTTTGCGATATTGCTCACACTGGTGTGTGTGTTCTATCTCTCCTTCTCTTTTGTAACTCGCCATTACACAAGTAAGGCCAAAGAGTTTGCGAAAGGCGATGTGAAAGTAGAGCAGGACTACCTCGATTCTCTGGCTAATGAGAAAGTGTATTTCGGCAATTGGACGCTGAAACAATGTCGTGAGATGGAAATCAGTTTAGGTTTGGACTTGAAGGGCGGTATGAACGTCATCCTTGAAGTTTCCGTACCCGATGTCATCAAAGTATTGGCTGACAACAAGACTGACGAAGCATTCAACCAAGCATTGGCCACTGCCGCCAAACAAGCTACCACAAGCCAGGATGACGTAATCACCCTATTCGTCAGAGAGTATCACAAGCTTGCTCCGGGTGCTCCTCTTTCACAACTGTTCGCAACCCAACAATTAAAAGACAAGGTAACTCAGAAATCTACCGACGCGGAAGTTGAGAAAGTATTGCGCGAAGAAGTAAAGGCAGCAGTCGAGAACTCCTACAACGTACTTCGTACCCGTATCGACCGTTTCGGTGTAGTTCAGCCCAACATCCAGAGTCTGGAAGACAAAATGGGCCGTATCATGGTAGAGCTTCCGGGTATCAAAGAGCCAGAACGTGTAAGAAAATTATTACAAGGTTCCGCCAATCTGGAATTTTGGGAAACATACACAGCAAAAGACGTTACTCCTTATCTGCAAGCTGCCGACACCAAGTTGCGTGCCATCGTTGCAAGCGAAACTCCGGCAGAAGAAGCAGACAGCACAGCCGCCGAAGCTCCTGCCGTAGCACAGGCTACCAGCACAGCCGACAGCCTTGCCGCTGCTTTAAAGGGTGAAAACAAGACACAAACCGCTGACCTTGCACAAATAAAGAAAGAACATCCGCTGTTCGCCATCCTGCAGGTCAACCCCAGCGGACAAGGTCCTGTTGTAGCCTATGCCAACTACAAGGATACAGCTGAAATCAACAGATACCTTTCCATGCCGGAAGTTCAGGCCGAAATGCCGAAAGACTTGCGTCTGAAGTGGGGTGTATCTCCATACGAGTATGACCCGAAAGCCCAGACTTTCGAGCTCTATGCTATCCGTTCTACAGAACGTAACGGTAAAGCGCCTTTGGAAGGTGATGTAGTAGTTAGCGCCAAGGACGAATACGACCATTATGGCAAGCCCGCTGTAAGCATGTCCATGAATACCGACGGTGCACGCCGTTGGGCTCAGCTCACCAAGCAGAACATCGGTAAGAGCATCGCTATCGTGCTGGACGGCTATGTTTACTCCGCACCAAATGTAAACAATGAAATCACCGGTGGTAACTCACAGATTACCGGCCACTTCACTCCCGAACAGGCAAAAGACTTGGCAAACGTATTGCGTTCAGGTAAGATGCCGGCTCCCGCACACATTGTGCAAGAAGACATCGTAGGTCCTTCACTGGGACAAGCTTCTATCAACGCCGGTATCATGTCATTCATCGTTGCATTGATTCTGCTGATGATTTACATGTGCTCCATGTACGGATTCATTCCGGGTATGGTGGCCAACGGTGCTCTGGTGCTGAACTTGTTCTTCACGCTGGGTATCCTCTCTTCTTTCCAGGCTGCACTGACCATGTCCGGTATTGCCGGTATGGTATTGGCACTGGGTATGGCCGTGGATGCCAACGTATTGATTTACGAACGTACCAAAGAAGAGCTGCGTGCAGGCAAGGGTGTGAAGAAGGCATTGGCTGACGGTTATGCCAACGCATTCTCCGCTATCTTCGACTCCAACTTGACATCTATCATCACCGGTATTATCCTGTTCAACTTCGGTACAGGTCCTATCCGTGGTTTTGCCACTACATTGATTATCGGTATCTTGATTTCATTCTTTACTGCCGTATTCATGACACGTCTGTTCTATGATTATTTCATGAGCAAAGACAAATTGCTGAACTTGACATTCTCTTCCAAGATTTCAAAGAACCTGATGGCGAATGTACATTTCGACTTCATGGGCAGAAACAAGCTGTGGTTGACCATCACCGGAGCCGCTGTAATTGTATGTATCGCTTTCCTCGCTACCCGCGGATTGAGCCAGAGCATCGACTTCACCGGTGGACGTAACTTCAAGGTGCAGTTTGAGAACAAGGTAGAGCCGGAACAGATTCGTGAGCTTATCTCCAGCAAGTTCGGTGACGCCAATGTCAGCGTTATCGCTATCGGTACAGACGGTAAGACTGTACGTATCAGCACGAACTACCGCATTGAAGAAGAAGGTAACAACATCGACTCTGAAATCGAAGCATATCTGTATGAGACTCTGAAACCTGTATTGACCCAGAACATTACGCTGGAAACCTTCATCGACCGCGAAAACCATACGGGCGGAAGTATCATCAGTTCCCAGAAGGTAGGTCCGAGTATCGCAGACGACATCAAGGTTTCAGCCATCTGGTCCGTTGTACTTGCATTGATTGCCATCGGTATTTATATTCTGATTCGTTTCCGCAATATTGCATACAGTATCGGTTCAGTAGCCGCATTGGCCTGTGATACCATCATCATCCTGGGTGCCTACTCCATCTGTTGGGGCTGGATGCCGTTCTCTCTGGAAATCGACCAGACCTTTATCGGTGCCATCCTGACAGCTATCGGTTACTCTATCAATGACAAGGTGGTAATCTTCGACCGTGTACGCGAATTCTTCGGCCTCTATCCGAAGCGTGACAGATTCCAATTGTTCAATGACTCATTGAACACAACTCTGGCACGTACCATCAATACTTCACTGAGTACCTTGATTGTGTTGCTGTGTATCTTCATCCTCGGTGGTGATTCCATCCGCAGCTTCGCATTCGCCATGATTCTGGGTGTTGTATTCGGTACAATGTCTTCTCTGTTCGTTGCATCTCCTATCGCATATCTGCTGATGAAGAACAAGAAAGGTACCGAGCCAGTTGTAGAAGTAGCCAAATAAGAATTTAGACAAAAAACTATAAACTAAAAAAGGAGGAAATCCGAAATGGATTTCCTCCTTTTTTGTAGTCTCGCCGGAGAACAGAACGGAAAGGAGAATGATGATTCTTACCACATGCTATGAAAGTCATATGCGTTTTCCTACGGACATGAAGCTCCTTTGGGAGAGCATCGAATAGGCTCTACCGGCACATCTGCATGCATTGCAGGAAGCTCGGCATAAGGCTTCCCCGTAACAAATATACGGATGTTGCGGCATTTTATCTGTCCTATTACAAGAAAAGAAAGAGGAAGCGGACTGTAAAACTATCCGCTGCCACGGTTTTATACTTTCAATTCGAAAGAAGAGCGGGAACAGATTCTCTACAGGAACTTTGTGGAGGTTGGGCTGGAGGCGAAAGCGATGATTGGGGATGTACTTAATAAGAAGGGGGCATCTAAGGTTTTCTGTCATTAAAAATCACTCCAACTGTCCAATCGCCCTAAGGTATTCTATTTCTCGTATTTTGTAATTTGTACGGGCTTCAATATTGTTGCTGTAAGCCTCCTGCCATTGTGTCTGCGCTTCCATAACATCAAGGATCGTGGCCATTCCCATTTCATAATTGTTTTGGGTCTGAGAAAGATTATGTTCTGATTCTTCAAGGCCATGCTCTGCTGTACGAATAAGTAGCAATGCACTTTCATAAGCGGATTTGGATTGCTGTGCTTCTATATCCATCAATGAACGATTTTTGTTGAGTTCCACTGTGCTGATTTCGTGTGCCAGTCGTGCGCTCCTTATTTTTTTACGTCCTTCCCCGAAATTGAATATAGGAATGCTTATACTGGCCATTACCATCGGTATTTTCATATCGAGAGATGAACCGGCTAATTTCATGCCCCCCATATATTGATAACCAGCACTAATCCCCACTGTAGGGAAAAAATCGGCACGGGTATTTTTTATCTCCAAATCCTTCAATTCCACTTGCATTTCCTGTATACGGTATTCCGGGCGATTGACAATATCGTGTGATAATTGATTGTTGTAGTTTTGAGTTAAAATAAGTGTGTCGGTGGCAATTATTTGAGCATCCAACTCCAGTCCGATCAGATGGCACAGGGACATACGAGTCAGTTCCCGTCCGCTTTCCGCCCGTTGGAGTTCGTATGTCACATTGCTTCGTCGGGTGCGTACTTTATGCAAATCCTGAGCAGTAGCCATTTTGAGTTCAAAAAAACTGCTGACCTGCTGATGCAACGAATCCAACAATTGAGTATATTGTGTAAGCAGTTTTACCTTTTCCGCTACCGAAACATACATCCAATACGTCTGCTCCACCTCTACCAGGGTATTGATTCGGGTAAGCCTTTTGTTTTCTTCCGAGATTGCTACGCCGGTTTTTGCCATTTTGTTTGCGTTGACAATTTTCCCTCCTGCATATACAGGCTGTTGCAGGGTAATACCTGCCATATACATACCTTTCATACTCATTTCCATACCCACCATACCCATATCGATGTTTTCGAAAATATAGGCATAGGTTGCCGATCCTGATATTTTCGGGAAATAGGCTGTTTTTGCTGCTTGTCGATCTGATACCGCCTTGCCTACCTTGCGGGATGATATTTTTATATCGTCGCTGTTCTCAAGTGCCATTCTCCGGCAATCTTCGATTGATAAACGGGTTTGGGCTTGTACAGCATTGATGCCCAACCATAAAAAGATGGCAGGAATCATAAGTATCGTTTTTCTTAACATGACATTTTCTTATTGGTTCTTATTTATCTGTGGGGAAGATAGTAACAATAACGCGGGCGAAGGTGGTCAACGCCGGAATCCCCGTATCGGTCACTTCAAGGATGAGGTGCAGGGTTTCGGGTTTGTCGACTTTGGGAGCAACAAAGGTAGATTTGCCTGAGTCAACGGCGACAATGTCGATATAGCCATTGTATGTTCCTGCTTCTTTATATTGCCACCAGTAAGCGTTATATTTGGGATAACGTTGCGGAGCTATTTCGACAAAACTTTCTTTATTAAAGCCGAGCTGCTCATAAAGGGCAGAGTATTTCGCCCAGATTCCGTCAATATCGAGGGAATCTGGTTCTGTGATATCGGCATTTAGGGTTACGGTTTCACCGGATTTCACTGTTTTTTCCAGCCCGCCGGGTATGGCGATTACCGGTTTGTGGTTAGCATCTTCATATTTGCCAGCTACACACCACCGGAGTCTGGATTCAAAATCACGGTTGGCTACTTCTACCCACCGCAGGTAACTACCACGGTCTACATCACGATATACGTTTTTTAGTCCTTCTATTTTATAGAACTGTCCGCCCCAACCACCGTAAGTAGGGTCTCCATAACCACGTAATCCGCTACCAAGCGTATAAAGGAACGCAGGTGAATCGCCTTCGCTGATGTAATCCTGTGGATAAAGGGCTGCCAATGGACCGTGACCGTTGTGCAGATAGTTTTTGGCAAAACCGTCGGTATAACGTTGGCTACCGTAATCCCAAGTTCCACTAAAGTAGTAAGACACCAGCAGAGTGACGTCGGGGTGGTAAGTTTCAATGTAGTTTCCAGCGCCATCCTGATACCAGATGTTATACATAACTGCTTTCTTCACAGCACGCTCATACTCGGAAGGGTATTGGGTTTTTAACTTTTGGAAAGCTTTGGCTGCGGTGTTACCACCTCCCCAAGCCTGTATATAGACTTTGCGAGGATCGTTTTCCAAAAGAGTTTCAACAATCTTATCGGAACCGGGTGTATCAGCCCAATGCGTGGGGTCTATCATGGATTCAGTTCCGGGTACACGACGGATGACATCTGTATCGACCACAATATGTGTTGAATCTTGGTCACCAAGGAAGAGTTTGCTTCTTAGTTCGTTGGCAGTAGGATAAGCAGGATCGTGTACGATGAGGTTGGGATATACCTGTTCGTAAGCATCAAGTTGCTTTTCTATCCATCCGGCATTACTCCATCCACCCCGTTGAAAAATGGAATTGGTTTGGATAATAGCTACAACTTCCATATCGTTAGCATGGAGCAGGAAGCGGATCATAGAACATTGGTCATCTATCTCTCCGTCAGTCATTGCAATGACACGAGGCTTTTCTGACATTTGAGCATTGGTGTTCACTCCCAAAAGCATAAGTGCCAGAGTTACAAGGATGATTGTTTTCTTTTTCATTCGTAAATATTTATTAGCGAAGTTTTTTTAATTTTGAAAAATAATGAATAAAAAATAGGCAGCAGAATCAGCGTAATTATGGTGCCTGCTGTCAAACCGGCAACTACCACAACTGCCAGACTGGAATACATAGGGTCGAACAGAAGCGGGAGCATGCCAAGTATGGTCGTGGCCGAAGCCATTATTACCGGACGGGTACGATTTACTGTCGAATTAATGACCGCATCATAGGGAACCATTCCTTCTTTTGTAAGGCGCGTAATCTCGTCTACCAATACGATAGAGTTCTTAATCAGCATTCCCATCAATCCCATCGCTCCGATTATACCCATAAATGTGAATGGTGTACCTGTTACAAGCAAAAGGGGGGTGATTCCTATGAATGCGAAAGGCAGACACAGAATAACCAGCAGAACCTTGCGCATATCATTGAACAACCATACAAGAATCAGCACAATCAACACAAGGGCTATCGGCACGAATCCGAAAATATTTTCAAATGCGCTGTTCTGTAATTTCTGTTCTCCTAACCATTTGAGTGAATACCCGGCAGGGAGTTCTATTTGTTCAAACCGATCCTGGATTTCCGACAGTATCTCGCCGGGAGCTTCGCCGGCAAGAGGGTCACACTGTACTTTTATCGCCCGTTTACCGTCGTAACGCGCCACGCTTGTTTCTTCCCACTTAACGCGTTCGTTATTCGTTATCTGACTTAAAGGGATTGTGCGGAACATATTGTCAGTTATATCGTCGGGTGTCGCCGTACCCTGCAATACTCTACCTATATTTACTTCTTCAAGGCTGGTATTTGGAATCATCCCCCATACCGGTATGTCATTCTGGTCTGTAATGCGACTGTCATCCGAATTTTGGACTTTCAGATTAATAATAACCGATTTGTCATTTTCGTAAATAAGACCTACGGGCAAGCCTTCTGCTGAAGCCAATAAAGCGTTCGCAATATCGCTGCGGTTCATTCCGCTACGTTTGGCAGATTGCTCGGAATAATCCCTATATATGGATTTTCCCTGAGGTTGCCAGTTGTCGGTAACCGAATAAGCATCCACTATTGCACAATCGCGCATAATTTCTTTGCCTTGCCCGGCCAGCTCTCTTAATATCTGCGGATCGGGACCGGAGAATATGGCCTCAACCGTGTGGCTCGTACTGACTGCGAAGTTGTATTTCCGTACCCGAACATACGCATCGGGATATTCTTCCCGCAGTCGTGTCTGAATTTCCGGAAGAAGTCTGTATGCATCGCGGTAATCCTCGAAGTCGATAATCAATTCTCCGTAATTGTCGCCCACCGCATTGATGGAACGCACAAGGCAATATCGGGTGGGGGTTTGTGCCTGACTTGCCGTTATCTTGTTTATCTCGTCATAGTCCGAGAGTTTTTCCGATATTTCCAGCAAATCATGTTTTACCCTGTCAGGGTGCGTTTGCGGTGGCAGGGTATATTCTACATATAACTGGTTATAATCGAAGTCGGGGAAGAATATCGACTTAACCGAAAAGAATCCAACGAAAGCCAGAACCAAACATCCGAAACTTACCAAAAAAGTTGATATTTTATGGTTCATAAAAAAATGAAGCGCCTTTCGGATAACCTTATGAAGGGGTGTGTTGAGTTGATCTTTTATCTTCTCTGGGTTTTTACCGCCGTTTGCACGTGCCGATAAGAATAGTTTTGCAAAGACAGGTATCTGTGTCATGGCAAGCACCCAACTTACCAACAATGATATGGCCAGCACAAAAAACAGATCACGTGCATATTCTCCAGCGGTATCGTTGGATAATCCGACAGGAAGGAAAGTCATTATGGCGATTAAAGTTGCACCCATTAAAGGCCACGCTGTGTTTTCCGCTGTCCGGAACAATGCTTTCTTTGGCGGCAGACCATTTCCCCTGTCTACAAGTATACCGTCGAGAACCACAACCGCGTTATCAACCAGCATACCCATTGCCACAATGAATGCCCCCAATGATATGCGTTGTAATGTTCCTCCTGTCATCAGTAATACGGGAAAAGTCATCAATACGGTCAAAATCAGTCCTGCACCGATAATTAGCCCACCTCTGATGCCCATTGTAAGAATCAGTACAAGCACTACGATGACTACCGATATTACGAGGTTCCAGTTGAAAGAGCCTATTGCGTTCGATACCCTATCCGGTTGGAAATATATCTTTTCATACTCAAATCCGGCAGGCAACCGCTCTTGGAGCTCCGTCATTCGCGCCTCGACCAGCTTACCTACATCCGTAACCACAACGCCCGGCTCCATCGAAACGCAAAGAGCGATTGCCGGATGGCCGTTCACCCAAAAGCCCCTGGTCTGCGGATCGGCATACTCCTTTGCGACTTCGGCAATATCGCCTAACTTTACCTGCCCGCCGGAAGGCGTTTGCATAATAAGGTCTTTCACATCTTCAGCGCTCCTTAGTTTGCCACCGACCTCATTACGCAGCAATTGACCATCCGAATAGTAATGCCCGGCATTGACTGGCTGATTGCGGGCATCGATAGTAGTCATAATTTGCACAGGGTAGATGCTGTTGCGTGCAATCATTTCTTTGGGGAGCTTTATATTTACATTTTCATTCCTTGTGCCAAAGAATGAAATCCGCCTTACTCCTTTCAATTCAAGGAGTTCACGTTTAATAAGCCCGGCATATTCTTCCATTTCCGCAAGCGTATAGCCTTCGGCGGAAAGGGCATAGAACATTCCGTAGATATCACTTACATCGTCTACCACCACTGGAGGATAAGCCCCTGACGGCAACCGTTGCGCGGCTGACTCCACCTTTCTACGAAGAATATCCCAACGTTGTTCGAGACCCTCGACCGGAACAGCCATGTCGATATTGATAGTGATAGTTGACATATTTTCCGAAGAGACCGATTCCATATCGGAAATATTACTGAGTGTCCGTAGTTCATCTTCGAGTACCGATGTAACTTCGAGTTCGACTTCGTGTGCAGAAGCCCCCGGATAGTAAGTTACCACCATTGCTTGCTTGACAGACAATTCAGGGTCTTCCAGTTTCGGCATAATAATGTAGGCGTATATACCGCTGAATACGATCATTACCACGCACGTCCAGAAGAACGTGGCGTTTCTGAAGAAAAAATCAGTCAGTTTCATTATAGTATCCCTCCTACATTTGTTTTGGCGGGTTGTGCGATTACCCGTACTACATCACCTTCATCGAGGGCGCTCAACCCCGATTCGACAATATTGTCTGTTTCGTTCAGACCAGACAGGATGATGATTCGCCCTTTGCTGTCGAGACCGGATATCTCCACGGGTTTTAACTTCACTTCGGAACGGTCATTCACGACCCATACATAACTTTTACCGTTCTGCATAAATACAGATCTGGGCCAAAGGGTATAACCACCTGAATGTTCTCCATTGCGAATTTCCACCGTTACCTCTACATTCATTCCTATCGAAAGAGCGTTCTTCGCATCTGTTTCGGGAAACAGGCGCATCCTGTATAACTGATTGCTGTTAGATTTGGGATTTATCGAGGCTAATTTCAAAGAGAAGTTATTATCTGCCAATAACCGGGAATGACATGAATAACTTATAAAGTTATCTTTTTGCAGGTAAACAGATGCAGGGAGTTCGCTCTCTATTTCTATGTTATTTACATCGACCAATGTAACAACGGCTGTTCCCGTATTGACCATTTCTGCTTTTTCAAAATGAACAGCCTGGATATAGCCCGATATAGGAGAATGAAGTTGGGTGTAGTTGACGGTGTTCCGGTTCGATTCCAGTTGTGCTTTCAACTGCTCCAATCCGGCTACGGCTTTTTCATAATCATTGTCGGTTATATTATTTCGACGGTGTAGTTCTTCCAGTCTTGTCATTTCCGTACTCAACTGTCGGTACTGGCTTTCGGTAGCTGCCAGTTGCAGTTGATAATCCGTATCGTCCAACCTGGCAATGAGCTGTCCTTCACGGATATAGTCACCCTCATCAACGCACAATTGCTTGATTTGTCCGGCTGTTTTAAAACCGAGTTCAATCTGCTGCGCTGCTTTGACCACTCCGGGGAACGACCGGAATGTATTTCCTGCGATAGGCTCGGCATGTACGATATGCACGTTTTTTACAATCGGTTTTTCTTTGACGCCATGGTTCCCACAAGAACAGAGTAGCGCAAAACAAAGGAGAGACAAGCTGAATAGTTTCATTGTTATTACTGTTATTATTATTTTTGTGTAAAGGTGAAGAATTCTCACATGCCATTTAGGCATTATAGTCGTCATTATTGACCAAAAAGTCGGAATCGAGTCATACAAAAGAAAAAATGATTATTTTTGTTGACCAAATTAGACGTTCATGAAAGACAAAGCACAGAATATTGGTTTACGAATGGTGCAGGAGTTCGCCTCTACAGAAGCGTTATCAGACAAGTTCCTTATTTTTGATAACTATACGTCTCCGATGGAACATCTGGGAACTTTTGCCATTACCGGACACCCTGTCAAATTAGATAGCCTCTTAATTGTAATATGCTCGGAGGGGTATGCCCGGTTAATAGTCGGTTTTGAAGAGATTACAGTGCTGGAAAACCACTTTTTGATAGTGATGGAAGGCAAACCTTTCGAGGTGTTGGAATTAAGCAAGAACTTCAAGGCAGAATTGATGTGCTTAAAAGAAAGCCTCTTCGAGTTGCAGGGAAGTCATATACTAAGATTCCTCCACTTAATCAGAGAAAATCCCTGTCAACCGGTATTGGCTTCCAAAAAGCAGGAGTTTGAAGTCCTATTGAAATGTTTGAAACAAACGATGACAGATACCGGAAATATATTTCGTCAACAGATCATTCAATACTATTTATATATCTTGGCTTGTAATATCTTTAATTTGCTTTTAACCAACTACGCTCCGGCAGTTTTATCCCGAAGCGAATCCATTTTTCAGGAGTTCATAAAGAATGTAGAAAAATACTTTCGCAAGGAAAGGAGTGTCGGTTTTTATGCAGACAAGCTGAATCTGACCCCGAAATATCTTTCTACTGTGATTCAACAACAAACGGGAAAACATGCAACGGATTGGATTGACAAATATACTATTTTAGAAGCCAAGACCTTGCTTAAATCGTCCACTCTCTCCATCCAACAAATAGCCTATGACTTGAATTTCTCGACTCAATCCCATTTTGGTCGATATTTCAGAAATCATACAGGAATGTCGCCAAAGCTATACAGAAATTCGTAAGTAGACGCTGCTTCCTTTCTATTTTCCCAGCTTGCGCACTTGGTCATTGAAGGTTTCACGGTCAATAGCCTTCTGACGGATGTACACCCGTTTGTTATAGACCGTCTGGGTTGACCAGTGGAAGAAATCTGCAATTTTGCTGGAATCCGTAACGCCGAGATGCATTAGTGCGAATATGCGCAATTCCGTGTTTAGCCGCCCCTCTTCCTTGGGGATGATACGGTATTCGGGTTGAAGTAAAGAGTTGAAGTCGCTCACGAAAGAAGGATAGACATGTAAGAAAATAGCATCGAAAGTCCGATAAAACTCCTTTAATTCAGATTCTATCATGATGGGAGAATCCGTAAATTTCAGTAGGTCTTTATACTGCTGGGTTTTCACCTTGTTGTTGATGTTTTTTCGGTATTGGTCAAGCTTACTGATGTAGTCAGAACAGAGGGTGAGCACAAATCCTATATATTCTTCTTTGATGATATTCTGGTCATAGAGTTTTTCATTGGCTTCTTTCAGCAGGTTGTTGGTTTCTGTAATCTGCTGGTGAAGTACGGTAATTTCATGCAGGCTGTTCTTCAACCGTTCATTGGCCGACTCCAACTCTGTATTCGAAGCAGAAAGCAGTCCATTCAGATTCTTCAGTTCTATCCGTTGCCGGCTACGGTGTTTCAAAATTCTGTACGTATATATCAGAGTAAGGGTGAGCAGGCAAGAAACGAATCCGATAACCCATAGCGACCAGCTTAACTGTCTGTTTTTAGCTTTCTTAATTTGCAGACTTGTCTTCTGTATGGCATCAAATGTAGAGAGACAAGAAACCATACGGACCCGATTGTTCATGATATGGGCCATTTCCAGACATAGGGAGATATA
This sequence comes from Bacteroides sp. AF25-38AC, assembly GCF_003602995.1. Classification (NCBI taxonomy): domain Bacteria; kingdom Pseudomonadati; phylum Bacteroidota; class Bacteroidia; order Bacteroidales; family Bacteroidaceae; genus Bacteroides; species Bacteroides sp. AF25-38AC. Next base: position 47,617 of record NZ_QTMD01000012.1, read on the forward strand.
TTTGTAAGCGCGCTCATTATCCCCTTTTTCATTGAGTAGCGTAGCCAAGTCATGCAATGTAACGTTATCGTTGTTGGCCAGTGTCATATCCATGATGGCGGCTTCTGCCAAACACTCCAGCCTCAGATCCGGTTGATTGTTGTCCCGATATAGTGTGGATAGTATATATAGCAATTTGCTGTTAGCGATGCTGATTGTCTTTGATGTTTCCAAATATACTTTTATTGCAACGATGGAACCGGAATAGTTCCCGGCTCGTAAGTCTTTTAATCCTTTATAAAGAATGTAATAGGGATTTTCATGAGGTAGTACATTCAAGGTAGAATCTATATAAAAGTGTTCTCTCTCGTAATAATAATCTCGCTTATCGCTACCACCGTCTGTATATTCGGCAAATCGGGAGTAGAGCAGAGACATCTGTCCCAAATATTCTATAAGCATACCTCCTGTTAGTTTGTCGTGGTCTATTTGTCGCATCTCTTCAACAGATTCATGCAGTTGTCCAATAATGGCATAAATATATGACCTCTGTATACGACATAGGTTCATCATGTTGTCATCACCCGTCTGTTGGGCAATGACAATATTGGCATTGACATATACGAGTGCCGAATCTATATTGAAATATTGATATTCCTGAAACAAACGTTTGTTGTGTTCATAGCGCGCCTGTAGCGTATTGGGCATAGGTTTACTAGCTATCCGGTTGATAGCCGATTGGCGCTGTTCGATGACTTGAGGGTAGTTCTCTATCAGTGAATCCAGTGTGTTCAACAGGTTTGCAGCCTTGTCGCTATAGAATGCTGCTTTACCTTGTAGGCTACATAGGAAAAGTAACAAAAAGGTTCTGGCAACTGTTTTCATACTTATATTCTTATTTTGCCCTAAAGATACTAAGATATTTGGAAACACTACAATTTTCATTATCCTATGACGTAAAAAGCAGAATTTTTCACTACACTTTTTCATCCGGATAAGGAAATTAGCCTCATCAAATCGTCTATAAAATCTACTTTTTTATCGTCCAATGCAAAGCATAAATCATTGATTATAAAATAAATATACTGAATTAGAATCTACCGTCACCAGCTACCCGCAGTTAGGTCATCTATATTAATATCGTAATTTAGCAGCAGAAACGGAAATTCATTAGAGGAAATTACAATGAATAAGGCAAGAGTTTCGGATTTAGAATCAGAAGTTAGGATTGAAACCTCTTTGCATGGTGAAAAGGGAAAATCACCCATCTTCCGTGCCTATGCAGAGTGTATCTCGTGTCTGCGCAAAGTGTCTTTTGTGCCTATGAAATCTTAGAATAAAGGATTTGTTCGCAAAAATAAAGCCTTTGTTTCTATAACTAAAGCCTTTATTCATAGAAATAAATCCTTTATTCTAAGATTGCGTCGCATCGAAACGGACTTTGCACCCCATATCGTTTATGTTTGCGTAGGGAGCAGGTTGCAAAGTGTCATCCGAAGCTTTGTGGGCACAGTTGCAGAAGTGTGGTAAGAATGAACATACGGTGTCGCAGAAGATAATGGGTATCATAATTCACATATCTATTACAAACTAATAAACCTAAATCCGAAACTTGAGATAAGGTAACTTTATACTAATTACTAATACTTAAAAAACAGAACAATGAATCGTAAATTTAGTTTTAACAAGTCTATGCTATTTGCAGGATTATTGTCTGCCATGACACTGGGAGCAACCTCTCAGGTCTATGCAGTTCAGAGTCCTGATGTGCAGAAGATGCAGCAACAGACGGTAAAGTTGACAGGCAATGTATCCGATGCAATGGGTGCCATTATCGGCGCCAGTGTGATAGAACAAGGTACAACCAACGGTGTGATTACCGATATTGAAGGTAATTTCACGCTAACGGTCAACCGGGGAGCCAAACTCGAAATCTCCTATGTAGGCTATAAGACCCGCGTTATAGAAGTAACAGATGTCACTCATCTCCAGATTACGTTGGAAGAAGACTATCGGGAACTGGAAGAAGTGGTAGTAGTGGGCTACGGTGTACAGAAGAAGAAACTCGTTACCGGCGCCACCGTACAAGTGAAGGGTGATGATGTGACAAAACTCAATACCACCAGTGCACTGGGTGCATTACAGAACCAGACGCCCGGCATCAACATTACAGCCAACAACGGTCTGCCCGGCGAAGGTTTCAAGGTGAATATTCGCGGTATCGGTACCGTGGGCGACTCTGCACCGCTGTATGTGATTGACGGTGTGGCCGGTAGCGACATCAATACGCTCAACCCGGCAGATATTGAGTCTATCGATGTGCTCAAAGATGCTGCTTCGGCTGCTATTTATGGTTCGCGTGCCGCTAATGGTGTTATCCTGGTTACGACCAAACAAGGTAAGACGGGCAAGATACAGCTCAGTTACGACATGTATTACGGTTGGCAGAACGTATATAAGATGCCCAACACGCTCAATGCGCAGCAATTCATGGCAATTACTGATGAAACCAACTTCAATAACGGTGTTCCGGCGCTGAACTGGCAGACACAATTGGGCGAATACACTTGGAATATGCTTCAGAACGGTTGGCAAGGTACTAACTGGCTCGACGAGATGCGCAACGAGAATGCAGCGATGCAGAACCATGCCATCAATCTGACAGGTGGTAACGAGATGAGCAAGTTCTCAGCCGGTTTCAGTTTTACCTCGCAAGACGGTATTATAGGCAAGGGTACTGTGCCCAACTATACGCGTTATACCGCCCGTATTAACTCCGATCATGTGCTCCTCAAGGGAAGCGATCGGGACATCATCAAGATTGGCGAGAATTTACTGTTCTACTACTCAAACCAGAGCACGATAGCACAGACATCTACTCTCTATAACGATGTCTATAATTCCATAAAGACTACTCCGCTATTGCCTATGCACAATGCCGAAGGAGAACTGTTCGACTACCACGACATGCAGCAAACGGGCTGGGTGTATGACGATAAACAGGGCAATCCTATTCTGATGATGCAGAAGGCGCATGGGCTGAACAAGAACCGCACATACGGCCTCAACGCGACTGCCTATCTGGAGGTAGAACCCATTAAGAATCTTAAGTGGCGCAGTTCGTTCAGTTACCGTATGACCAACAGCTCCTACCGTTCACTTACCGCTCCCTATCAGGCTGCTACAAACGAGGGAAGTGCCTCATATATTGTGGCCCAGAGCTCAGCATTGGGACATAACATTTCGCAGGAGAATACAATCTCTTACATCCTTCCCAATTGGAACGGTCACCTCTTTGATGTACTGGTAGGCCAGTCGTTTGAGAAGACCATACCGGGCGAAAACCTTTCTATAATCAACAGCGTGACGGAAGGGCAACAATTGCCCACGATGAAACCCGATATGGATCATGCGTGGATATCCAACACCATCGGAAACGCCGCCACCGACATCGAGGGCTATCCGTTTGACGAATGGGCGCTGGCCTCGTTCTTCGGTCGTATCAACTACAATTACAAAGACAAGTACATGGCTACGCTGATTATTCGTGCCGATGGCTCTAGTAACTTTGCCCGTGGAAATCGCTGGGGCATCTTCCCCTCTGTATCGGCCGGATGGCTTATCAGCGAGGAAAAGTTTATGGAAAGCACCCGTGGCTGGCTCGACTTCCTGAAACTGCGTGCCAGTTGGGGACAGAATGGTAATCAGTCGATACCTAACTTTCAGTATGTGTCGCCCATTGCTTTCGACCTCTCGCATGGCTACCAGTTTGGACAGACACACATCGCAACGGGGAAGCTTCCTACCACCGGTGCCTATGCCACCACATTGGCCAATGAAAATGTGACGTGGGAGAAGTCCGAACAAATCAACTTGGGTATTGATGCCGTATTCTTGGGCAACCGCTTGCGGGTAAGCGCCGACTGGTACAACAAGAAGACCAAGGACTGGCTCGTACAGGCTCCGGTACTCTCCACAGCAGGTACCCAGGCCCCCTACATCAATGGTGGCGACGTGAGCAACAAGGGTGTGGAACTCTCACTCGCCTGGAACGACCGTGTGGGTAAGGACTTCACATACGGATTGAGCCTAAATGCCTCGTATAACAAGAATGAAGTCACCCGTATTGCCAACTCAGAGGGCATCATCCACGGCAATGAAGGAGCTATTGCTTCCGTCAACGCCGCCGAGTTCTACCGGGCACAGGTTGGTTATCCCATCGGTTACTTCTGGGGCTATCAGACAGCCGGTGTTTTCCAAAACCAAAAGCAGATTGATGATTGGAAGGCAGCAGGCAACGGTGTGGCACAGGCCAACCCTCAACCCGGCGACCTGATTTATGTGGATCGCCACCACGATGGAGTTATCGACGAAAAAGACAAGACCATGATTGGCAATCCACACCCCGACTGGCGTCTGGGCTTCTCGGTCAATCTCGGATGGAAGGGCTTCGACTTCTCGGTCACCACTTCCGGAGCCTTTGGGCAACAACTCTACTATGGCACGCGCCAGCACACCATCGAGGCATTTGACCGCTGGCATGGCGAAGGTACATCCAACCGCTACCCGCGTCTGGGCAACAGTGCCATGATTGCAGAACATGTGACTGATATTGACATAGAGAACGGCGACTATCTCCGCATTCAGAACATGACATTGGGATATGACTTCAAGCGCCTCTGGAAGAATTGCCCACTGTCGCAACTGCGCCTCTATGTAAGTGTACAGAATCTCTACACCTTCACCGGCTATAAAGGAATGGATCCGGAGGTAGGTTTCGGCGGTACCGACCGTTATGGCGAAAACGCCACTTCGTGGGTGAGCGGCATAGATATGGGATCTTATCCGATCGCCCGTACCTGGCTGATTGGCGCCAATCTGAAGTTCTAAGACACTGTTAACTCTAAATTAAAATAAAACAATGAAAACAAAAAAAGTAACGAAATATATGGGGATAGTCGCGCTGGCCGCGATGACGCTCTGCTCGTGCGAGGATCTGCTCGATACCAAGAACTATACACAGTCCAACACGCAAAATTTCCCCACATCGATGGATGATGTGGAAATGCTTGTGACATCTATGTACGCCAACCTGAATCATCAGGCGGCAAAGCCCGAATCCTCCTATTTGCTCACCAACCTCTATGCCAGCGACGATATGTTTGCCGGAAGTCAAGATGCGGAACTCGACCATCTGATGTATAAGAGTGATTCACAGTTTGACTTCTGCTGGGATATTCACTATAAGGGCATCTATGCCGCCAATACCTGCCTGGAGGGTCTTGACCTGATGGAGGCTGCCGACAACGTGCCCGATGCCGGACTCTTCAGCCAACGTAAGGGCGAAGCCTGTTTCATGCGTGCCTTCCAGTACTACGAACTGGCCGAACTGTTTGGCGGCGTACCCCTGATACTCAGCACTACGCAAGAGACTAACACGCCCCGTGCTACTGCCGACGAGGTGTGGGCGCAGATAGCTACCGATTTGCAGCAAGCTATCAGCCTTATGAGCGATAAGAAGTATCACGAAATAGAGTCCGGACACGCCACCAAATGGGCAGCCCAGGCGCTGATGGCCCGCTGCTTCCTCTTCTATACCGGCTACTACCAGAAAGAGGCTATGCCCACGGCCGACGGTGGCAGCATAACCAAGCAACAAGTGGTAACCTGGCTGGAAGACTGCATCGCTAACTCCGGACACCAGTTGGTGGGCGATTTCCGCAACCTATGGGCATACACCAACGAATATACGGTAGACGACTACGCATATACGGCCGGTGTAACAGGAGTAGATGGCCAGCCCCTCCGCTGGGCAGGCAACGGCAATGCCGAGGCTGTGTTTGCCGTGAAGTTCGGCAACTTTGCCGGTTATTCCTACGAAAATCAGGGCGGCTACTGCAATCTCTATCTGAGTTTCTTCGGCATCATGAGCAAAAGCGACAATGGGGCTGCTTTCCCCTTTGGCAACACCAACTCCTTTGGAACGGTTCCTACCAGTCTCTGGGACTCCTGGGAAGCAGCCGAGCCTGATGATATCCGTCGCAGAGCATCTGTTATCGTAGACGAAGATGAATTCGATATGGCCAATTATGAAAGTGGCGAGGTGCGCCAACAGTGGGAAGAGACCGGTCTGTGGAACAAGAAATTACAGCCCATTCTCTCCAAGCAAGCATACGACAAGATGGGTTCCTGGGGCAACTCGCTCTTTTGGATAGCCCATCCTGAATTTGCGGGTATGAACGATCCCTACATTCAGCCCCGTTGGGCAGCCATGTTCGAGGACCTTTACATCATCCGCTTTGCCGACGTGCTGCTTATGCACAGTGAATTAACCGGCAATGCCGACAACATGAACCGGGTGCGCGCCCGCGCTGGCCTGCCCGCCATCGGCTATTCGCTGGAGGCATTGCAGCAGGAGCGCCGCCACGAACTTGCCTTCGAGGGACAGCGCTTTCAGGACATTCGTCGCTGGCACATTGCAGAGACTGAACTCAACAAACAGAACAATACCACGCTAAAGAATCTGGGCGTAAGTACCGTGATGCGCGATGGCAAGTATGCCGCACGTTATCAAGCCACCGGCGGATTCTGGCCTATTCCGCCCGCGCAAATTCAGTTGTCCGACGGTGTACTCACGCAAAATCCCGGCTGGGACACTCCGGACGCGCGCTACACCACTTGGAATTTCGATTAAGTAATTTGTAGCTCTAAATTATTAAAAATATCATCATGAAAAACTTTTGCAAATACATCAGTATAATCGCTGTGATGGGAGCATTCGCATCTTGCGACCCTATCACCGACACATATACCATAGACGATAGCACCATCCCCGCTGATGAGCTCCAACTCAGTGTGGCTCCGAAGGTGGTCGATGGCAAAAATGGTAACATCATTGTTGTAGAAAACAATTCTCCGATACTCTCTGAATGGAGTGTAGGCGAGTCTGTCGCACGCAAGGCGTATGCCGAACTTTCGGTATCTTTCACCGGGCAGCATACCGTCAACTTCCGTGGATTGAATTCGGGTGGAAAGGCATTCACCGAGACCTCGTTTACCGTAAAGGTAGATACCATCTCGACGATTCCGGCCAATATAGCCACCCGGCTGTGCATCGGTCAGGAGGGGGCCCCCACCTACTTTGGCACAACTATCGACCTGGGAAAGATTGAGTTCTCCAACGAAGAAGATCTCCTCACCGTGAAGAACGGCAACCCCGTATTGACCGTGTGGAGCTGCGGCGGTGTCACTTCAGACAAGAATGTGGCTCAGATGCGACTGACGGGTGCGGGTGAGTTTCCCCTTTCGGCAACCTTTACCCTTGCCAACGGCGAGCAGGTGACAGAAGAACTGGGTACAGTCATTGTCAAGGACTTCAATCTACCGCAAATAGTGCTCGACCTGATAGGCGAGGATGGCGAGAAGACATGGACCTGGGCCGACCAAAGTTTCTTTGGCTTAGGCGGTTACGAGGCCGACCCCGGCCCCGCGTGGTTTGCCGCCAGTGTAGAGATTATGGACATGTTTACTCTGTATATGCCCACCATCAATCACCTGACGGGTGAGTCCACCGGCAGCATGACGCTCGATATAGACGGCAATTTCTCTGTCGCTCCCACAGGTCGCACCGGCACCTTCACGTACGACTTCGACGACATCGTGCCCAACTGGTCGGTAGGCAAGCTTAAGGTAACGGCCCCCATCCTTTATGGTACGGCCATAGCCCTGGTTGGCGAGGGTGCCGCGCCTACGTACCTGCCCACTGAGTTCTTCATTGTGAAGTGTGATGCCAATAATCTTGTATTGGCTGCGCCTGCCGAAGAAGGGCAAGCACTTTATCCATGGGCAGCTTGCACCTTCTGGTGCTTCAAACCAAAACCATGAAGCCAAGTCGGAAGTACCCGATAGTACATAATTTACAGTATATAAAATAGATGGGAGTTATCGCTCGCTCAAGCAGAAATGGATTCATTAATCTGAAATAAAGCATTTAGGTATTAGGAATTAGGCATAAACAGTAAGTGAGCCATTCTAAAGCCTGATGCGGAGCGATAACCCCTCCAAAACATTTTTGACAATAGAATGAAATACAATAAATTGATTGCTTTAGCATGTGGAGCGTTGATTCTGGCTGGTTGTGCCTCTGATAATAAATCGACATCCGTTTTCTTTCGACACAAAGCACAGGAAATACCGTTGTCAAATGAGTTTACCGAGAAGATAATCGATAACATATATCAACGCATGAGTATGGATGAACGTGCAGCTCAACTTCAGAGCATGTATCTATCGGAACTTTTCGACAAAAACAATCAGCTTGATACAGTCCGATGCTATGAACTTATTCCTAACGGAATAGGACATTTTGCTCAGTATGCCAGCAATTCGTTAGATGGACCCGAAGAGCTTCGCGATATGGTAAAACAAGTGCAGGAGTGGCTGGTGAAGAATACACCAACTGGAATACCGGCCTTATTTCATGAAGAAGTCATAACAGGTATTGCTGCAAAAGAAGCAACGGTTTACCCACAGCAAATTGGTTTGGCATGTTCGTTCAATACTGACCTGGCTGCAGAAAAAACTCGTCAAACTGCTATCAGCATGCGAAAAATCGGAGGCATGCTTTCGTTGTCACCTATGGTGGATGTGATTCGGAATCCATATTTCAACCGTTTGGAGGAATCGTATGGCGAAGATGCTTATCTAAGTGCTGCTATGGGTTCTGCTTTTGTTGAAGGTTTGCAGGACGGAGGGATGAAAAGTGGAGTCGCGGCATGTTCAAAACATTTTTTGGGCTATGGTGGCGGATGCAATACCGATAGGAGAAAAGAACTTTTTGAAGAAATACTCTTGCCTCACGAAACAATGATTCGAACTAAGGGTAGTAAAGTGATAATGACCGGTTATCACTACTTCCATGGTGTGAAAGCCGTTGCCAATAAATATCTTATGCAGGATATTTTGCGTAATTATCTCGGATTTGACGGCATAACAGTAAGTGACTATGGCTCGATTAACCAGATTGACACAGAAGAAGATGCGTTGCATCGTGGAGTGGCTGCCATAAATGCTGGGAACGATGTGGAATTTCAAAACCGTGACAATTATCAATACCTTCCCGAAGCAATAAAGCAAGGACTTGTTAGTGAGGCGACATTCGAGGGCGCTGTCAAACGAGTTCTGAGGCTAAAAGCTGCAGTGGGTCTGTTTGATAAAAATCCGGCATTCTGTGCAGAAGGCGATATAGAATTCGACACCGCCGAGGAGCGTCAAACCGCTTATGAACTTGCTACACAATCAGTAGTACTTCTTAAGAATGATAACATCCTCCCTATCGAACATCCTAGGAAGATAGCTCTTGTGGGACCTAATGCCAACACAATGTGGGCTATGCTTGGCGATTACACATATCAAGGCTTGCACTATTTTTGGCGAGGCATTAATACCGGAAACACAAATAATCAGATTATAACTTTGAAAGAAGGTCTGGAAAAAAAACTACCAGATGGATGCACTTTGAACTATTCCTGTGGTGTGGATTGGGTTGACAAAACTGAGACATCCATTTCAAAAGGCGGGGATGATCGTGCAATATGGCTCGATAAGAATCGCCATATAGCCCGCGATGAGAAAATAGATGCTAAAGAAGCGCTTTCGTTAGCTGCCAATAGCGACATAATCATTGCTGCAATGGGGGAGAATACTTTACTGTGTGGAGAAAATCGAGACCGCGGAAGTTTACGGTTACCAGGAAAACAAGAGGAATTTGTCAGACAATTAATAGTTACAGGTAAGCCTGTTGTATTGGTTATGTTCGGTGGGCGTGCACAGGTTATTGGCGACCTTGCGGATAAATGTGCAGCCGTGATTCAGGCGTGGTACCCCGGTGAAGAAGGGGGTAATGCTCTAGCCGATATTATTTACGGTAATGTTGCGCCATCAGGAAAGTTGAGTGTGAGTTATCCAAAAGTAGAACTTAACGAAAACATCTGCTATAATTATTCCAGTACTCCTGATGAGCGTATTCAATATCACTTCGGGTACGGACTGAATTACACTACTTTTGATTATTCAGACCTAGTAGTTGACAAATCAGTTTTCACGACTGATGAGTTATTCAATATTTCCTTCAATGTGACTAATACCGGGTCGCGCGAAGGTGACGAAATCGTACAGATATATATATCACCTACTTCAGCAAGTCAACCATTGAAACCCATTAAACTCGCCGGGTTTGGTCGAGTATCACTTAAGCCGGGCGAAACTAAAAAAATAGACTTTATCATGTCACCGCAACAATTGGGTTATTATAATGATGGAATATGGGCTATAGAAAAGGGTGATTTCATTATAAAAGTTGGTGCAGCATCCAACGATATTCGCCTTACTGATAGTATCTGTCTCATCGGTGATGCTCACACTATGCCATTGCGCACAGTTTACTTTTCGGAGATGAAAACTATTGATAATTAACAATCTTAAGAGTCGTTAACAAAGTCTAATGTGGAGTGGTGAATCCTCTACAATTTTAGAACTCTAAATAATAAATTTAAGTGAATATGATGAAATATAGCAAATTGATTGCTTTAGCATGTGGAGTATTGACTCTGACCAGTTATACTCCCCCTCCCTCTGCTAATGGAGAGATGGATGCGTTTATCGATGACCTGATGGCAAAGATGACGCTCACAGAAAAGGTAGGACAGTTGAATCTTCTGGCGGTGCCTTCGTTTGTATCGGGCAACGCATCTGACGATAACGACAGCCGCGAACAACTCATAGTCGATGGCAAACTTGGCGCCATGTATGGCAGCTATGTGGCAGAAGATCTGCTGGCAGCACAGAAACTGGCAGTAGAGAAGAGTCGCCTGGGCATTCCACTGATGTTCGGCTACGATGTTATTCATGGTTTGCAAACGGTGCAGCCTATACCGCTAGCTATGTCCACCTCATGGAATCCGGAACTGATAGAGCGGGGAGCCCGCGCTGCTTCCCTTGAGGCTACGGCTTCCGGCATCAACTGGGTCTATTCGCCGATGCTGGATATCTGCCGGGATGCCCGTTGGGGACGCATTGCTGAAACATTTGGAGAAGACCCTTTTCTGTGCGGTGAACTTGGCAAGGCAATGGTACGCGGTTATCAGGGTACTGACCTTGCCGACAATACCACGGTAATGGCCTGCGTGAAACACTATGCGCTCTATGGAGCGGTAGAGGGTGGCCGCGACTACAACATTGTGAACATGGGACGCCAGGAGGCTCTTAACGGATTCCTTCCACCTTATCGTGAATCTGCCTACGAGGGTGCCGGCAGTTTTATGGCTTCTTTCAACGATTTCGAGGGTATCCCTGCACACATCAACCGCTATCTGCTCAACGACCTGTTGCGCGAAGAATGGGGATTCAAGGGATTCATCACCTCCGATTATGAAGGCATCAACGAATGTGTGAACCACGGCATAGGCGATATTGAGGAGGTTACTGCACTGGCCATAGAGGCTTCGGTAGATATGGACCTCAACGGAAGTGCCTATATGGACAATCTAGAGAACCTCGTCAAGCAGGGACGTTTATCGGAAAAAGATATTGAGGTGGCTTGTCGCCGGGTGTTGGAAGCCAAATACAAGCTGGGACTCTTTGAAGACCCCTATCGCTACCTGAATCTACAGCGTTACCAGCGCGAGATTCACACCGATGAGGCGCGTCAGCTCAGCCGTGAGATAGCCAGAGAATGCCAGGTGTTGCTCAAGAATGAAGCCAATGTGCTGCCTCTCTCCAAATCGGCCAAGATTGCCCTGGTGGGTCCGTTTGCGGTGGCAGCCAAAGAGATGCAGGGCAGTTGGTCCTTCTCCAGGTTTGCCGATGGCTGTGTAACTTTTTTGGAAGGTATGCAAGAAGCTGTAACAGGTCATGGCGGTTCGGTTACATACGCCGAAGGCTGTTGGGTGCTTGAAGACAAGCAACTGGAACAAGATATGGTCAACCAATATCTGGGCGCCTACAAGCCGGGACAGGTCATCAAACCTGTACATACTCGTCCAAACGAGCAACTCGTGGCAGAGGCTGTGGCCCTGGCCCGCCGGAGCGATGTGGTGGTGGCTGCCTTGGGTGAGCTGAACAACATGAACGGCGAAGGCGTGTCACGTTCCGACATTACCCTGGGGCTCCCGCAGGTAGAACTTCTCAAAGCGCTGAAGGCTACCGGCAAGCCGGTAATTCTCATCTTGACCGCCGGCCGACCGCTGGCGCTCACCGAGACCGAACCGCTGGCCGATGCCATACTTTATACATGGTCGTTGGGCGACCAGGCAGGTCGTGCCATGGCCGATGTGGTCTTTGGCGATGTCAATCCGAGTGCCCGTCTGTCCACCTCTTTCCCGCGCAACGTGGGTCAGTGCCCTATCTACTACAACCACAAGAACACGGGACGTCCGCATCAGGATGGTGCAGCCTATTCTCGCTTCAACAGCAACTATCTCGACTGCATCCACGGGCCACTCTATGCTTTTGGGCACGGATTGAGCTACACGACCTTCGAATACAGCGACGTCACACTATCAAACAATGAGATGACTGCCGACGGTCAGGTGAAGGCATCGGTGACGGTGACCAACACCGGCAAACGGGATGGCAAGGAGGTGGTACAACTCTATGTAAGGGACATCTATGCCACCAGTTCACGCCCGGTGAAGGAGCTGAAAGGTTTCGAGAAAATCAGTCTCAAAGCCGGCGAGAGCAAGACCGTATCGTTTGAGATTGGCCGCAAGCAACTGGAGTACTACAACCATGCGTTGCAACTGACCGTTGAGCCAGGCGACTTCGAGATAATGATTGGACATGATAGTCAGCATGTAAACAAAGCAAAACTGACTGTAAATTGAAAATTAACACTGAAAAAATATAATCATGAAAAAAATACTTTTCTTACTCCTCTCGGTAGCGTTGCTGGTTGGCTGCACCACCGGCAAAACCCAAAAACCATCGTTTACCGGCACTTGGTATGCCTCGCAGTACGGTTGTCGCAGCGTAGTCCACTTCAACGAAGACAGCACCATCACCATCAGCAGCGAGGCCAACTCCGCTGCCAACATGACCGTGGGCTATGTAGTTTCCCCCCAGGCCGATGGCTATCATTTCGACCTTAAGATGGGTATGGAGAATCGCGGTATCGCCCTCTTCGATGGCGCAGACCATCTGCAGATTGGTATCGTGTTCGGTCCGGAACAGTATGCTCCCCGTCCGCAGAAGTATGAAGATGCCAATTCGACACATGGAAATCTGATGCTGGATCTTTATCGGGATCCCACCAAGGTAATCTCCGTGCTCGACACCAAGGTAGAGGCTCCGGCAGAGGCGGCTATTCCCTTCGAACGGAACAAGCGTCTGGGTAGAGGGCTCAACATGAATGGATATGTGGATGCCAACCCCGTAGATGGTAACGATGCCCCCATGACCGAAGCTGATTTCCAGGGCATTGCCGAAGCCGGATTCCAAAGCGTACGTATCCCGACGACTTGGGTGAAGCACTGCGCCAAAGAGGCTCCCTATACCATCGATGCGGACTTCTTCCAAAAGATGGACTGGACCATTGAGCAGTGTTTGAAAAACAACCTCGCTGTCTCCATCGACCAACACTACTACCCGGCCATCAATATGGGCGAAGACGACCCTGACCTCACATGGGAACAGAACCTCGACCGAATTAAGTCGCTCTGGACACAGATTGCCGAGCATTACAAGGATTACCCCAACGACATGCTCTTCTTCGACTTGCTAAACGAACCCAACATGCGCCTTGGAGCCGATGGTTTGAACAAGCTGCATGCCGAACTCATTGCCATCATCCGCCGGACCAACCCGGGCCGTACACTGATTATAGGCACTCCCAATCTGGGACAGACCTGGACACTGGGCGAACTAAAATTCCCGGAAAACGAATGGAATATCATCGTTCAGGGTCACTACTACCTGCCTCATACCTTCACCCATCAGAATCTGGAGTATGTGCCGAGTGCGATGGTAGGACATCAGGTAGAGTGGCACGGAACCGAAAATGAGAAGGCGCCCATTATTCGCGACCTCGACTTCTGCCAACGCTGGAGCGAACAGAGCAGTCGTCCGCTCAACATCGGCGAATACGGTGTCTGCCTCAAAGCCGACCAGCAATCGATGAACCGCTACTTCTCCTTCATGCAAGAGCAGTTCCAATTGCGCGGATTCAGCAGCCACATCTGGGCATACCGCGGGCTGTTCGGCCTCTATGATCTCCAAACAAAGAAATGGAATCAGGAAAGTATTCAGGCGCTGACCAATTTCTAATTATAAAAGATTATTTATTCCTATGAGATATTTATTTAGCCTACTTTTCTTGCTGGCTTACGGGAGCACTGTGGCGCAACAACCGCCCATGTTGCCACGTGATGCCGCCATAGAAGCCAAGATAGAGAAACTGTTGGAGCAGATGAGCCTCGATGAGAAAATCGGGCAGATGGTGGAACTGGAGATAGGCATGATTACCTATCGAGACCCGCGTTACGTCGTGGAGAAGCTTGCCCGGATGTCGGAGCAGGAACTTGCCGACACCTTACGCCGCTTTGGGCTCGACAAGCAGCACAATGCAGCCCAGTTGGCACTGACAACGCCCGAAGATAAGCAAAACAGGGAAAAGCTAATGAGGCTCTACTGGGTGTCCAACGATATCCAGTCGAAGCTTCCCTTCCGGTTGGATGAGGCGGCGCTCGATTCCGTAGTGGGCAAATATAAAGTCGGCTCCATTCTCAATGCGCCACAAACTACCGCCCAGACCCCTGCTATGTGGAATCAGGTGGTAAAGACCATTCAGAATGTGTCAATAAAACATCTCGGTATCCCCACCGTGTATGGTCTCGACCAGATGCATGGCACCACCTACTCCGCCGGTGGTACGCTTTTCCCGGGTGCCATCAACATGGCGGCCACTTTCAACCGCGACCTTGTATATAAGATGGGCGAAATAGTGGCCTACGAGACTCGTGCCTGTAATGTACCCTGGATTTACAGCCCGTGTATCGACCTCGGCAGAATGCAAGCCTGGAGTCGGCAGTATGAATCATTTGGCGAAGATGTATTCCTCTCCAGCGAGATGGGGGCAGCCGCTCTTCGCGGCATGCAAGGTGATAATCCTAACCATATCGATGCATACCACGTGGCAGGCTGCCTAAAGCATTACTTTGCCTACGGAGCACCATACAACGGACTGGATCGTTCACCGGCCAGATTGAGCTACGAGGAACTGCGCGAGAAGCAGTTTGCGCCCTTTCTGCGGGGAATCCGGGAAGGAGCCTTAAGCATCATGACCAACAGTTCCAACGTAAATGGAGTGAAGGGCACGGTCAACCGGGAATTTATCACCGACTGGCTCAAGGAAGGGCTTGGCTGGGACGGAATGGTGGTAACCGACTGGGGAGACATCGATGGAGCCGTTACCAGCGACCGCGTGGTCCCTACTGCCAAGGAGGCAATCCGGCTAGCCATCAATGCCGGTGTAGATATGATGATGGTTCCCTCGCAATTCACTTACAACGGCTTACTCAAAGAACTGGTAGAAGAGGGTGGCGTCAGCATGGAACGCATTGACGATGCCGTGCGACGCATCCTGCGCCTGAAACACCGGGTGGGACTTTTCGAACAGCCTAACACCTTTGCTAAAGATTATCCCAAATTCGGTAGTGAGGAGTTTGCAGCATACAGCCGGCAGGCCGCATTGGAATCCATCGTTTTATTGAAGAACGACTCTGTAGACAGCCAAAGTCGCTTATTGCCCATAAAGCAAGGCACCCGACTGCTGGTATGTGGACCTAATGCCAACAGCATGCGTACACTCAACGGCGGCTGGAGCTATACCTGGCAGGGCGACGGTGCCGACCGCGAGGAATTTACCGGGCATTTCAATACCATCTATGAAGCCCTGCGAAACAAGTTCGGAAGCAATCATGTGACATTGGTAGAGGGCGTGAGTTACGACTCGAAACGCTGGGCAATGGATCATGCCGATAATATCGGCGATGCCGTGGCTGCTGCTGCCGACAACGACTATGTGATAGTGTGCATCGGAGAGAATACCTACGCCGAGACCCGGGGCAACATTGCCGATATCAATCTCAGTACCAATCAGAAAAATCTGGTGAAGGCACTGGCTGCTACGGGCAAGCCCATCATCCTGGTGCTGAACGAGTCGCGCGGACGCGCCATCAGCGACATCGAACCTTTGGCAAAGGCCGTAGTACACACCATGCTGCCTGGCAATTATGGAGGAGATGCGCTGGCCGAACTCTTAGCGGGCAATGAAAACTTCTCCGGCCGTCTGCCATATACCTACAGCGCTCAGCCGAATGCAATGGTCAACTACGACTATAAGGCGAGCGAAGTGCGCGAGACCATCAGCGGTGTATACGACTATAATGCCAAGACCTACGAACAGTGGTGGTTTGGAGCCGGTATGAGCTATACCACCTATACCTACAGCAACCTCCGTGCCGATAAGAATAGTTTCACGAAAGACGATGTGCTCACTTTCACAGTCGATGTAAAAAACACAGGCGCCATGGCGGGCAAGGAAACAGTAATGCTCTATGCTTCCGATCTCTATGCTTCGCTCATGCCCGACAATCGCCGCCTGCGCGGGTTCGAGAAGATTGTACTCGCCCCGGATGAAAGCAAAACAGTAACTTTCCGCATCAAGGCAAGCGACCTCGCCTTTATGGGAACCGGCAAGAAGTGGACACTCGAGGCTGGCGAATTCAATATCGCCTGCGGAGACCAGTCGGTGAACATCCACTGCACGGAAGACTATACCTGGGAAGAAGAAAATATACCTGATAACTGATGAATATGAAGAAGAGTGTTTTCGTTTTATTTTCTCTTTGCCTGGCACTATCCTGCGACGCGTCTGTATGGCCGGCTGTATGGATTGGTTGCCACGCAGAAAAATCGGGCGCGGATCTGCGTGTCGCCTATTTCCGTAAAAGCGCGCAGTTAAACACGGTGCCCGACGCGCACCTGATACGCGTATCGGCAGACAATAGGTATAAACTCTTTGTCAATGGAGTACTTGTTTCTCTGGGACCGGCGCGCAGCGATCTCAGCAACTGGAATTACGAAACGGTGGATATCGCACCCTACCTTCGCCAAGGGAAAAACACCCTGGCAGCCGTAGTATGGAACTATGGAGAGAAGCGTCCGATGGCACAAATGGGAACCAACGAGATTGCCCTATTGGTATGTGCCGACGGAGCAGACCCGGTGTTCAACACCGATTGGAATTGGCAGGTGCTGACGGGCGAATCCTATTCATCGCTCGACGACTTTGTAGTGCCCGGCTACTATGCGGCCGACCGCGGTGAGCGGTTTGACGCCAACAACTACCCCTGGGGATGGCAAACAGAGCAAGAAGCCCCCGGATTCGATTGGAAGCAAGCCCGGAACCTGGATGCGGCAGCCGACAAGGGTACACGCGACCGTGGAGGCCGCCTCCTTGTGCCTCGCTCCATACCACAAATGGAGATGCGCGAGGTGTCGGCAGGCGATATCAACTTGCCACTGACCGTTGCTCCACATACAAGAACGTCGGTATTGATTGATCGCGACTCGCTCACCAATGCCTATCTCCACCTGACCACTTCAGGCGGCAAGGGGGCTAGTGTGGAAGTATGTTACGCCGAGGCACTGTTCAATCCCGATATGCCCGACATCTGGCATGCCACCAAACCACATCGCGATGAGACAACAGGCAAAGTTATGATGGGAGTGAAAGACCAGTTCCTGATGGATGGGGGTACGCATCGGCAGACGACTACACTTTGGTGGCGTACCTGGCGTTATCTGGAACTGACGGTGGAAACAGCCGACGAAGCATTAACTATCGAATGCCTGGGAGCCACCTTCACGGCCTATCCGCTAAAGAAGGAGAGTCACCTGCGCGCAGGTCGGGAACTGGAGCAAATGGAGAAGATAGGCTGGCGCACCGCCCGCCTCTGTGCCAACGAAACCTATATGGACTGCCCCTATTACGAACAGCTTCAATATTTTGGCGACGCCCGGATTCAGGCCATGCTCACCCTGTACAACACCCGCGACACACTCCTGCCCCGGCACGCCATCGAGCAGGGACGCATGTCGATGACCGCCGACGGGCTGACACAAAGCCGTTACCCTTCGGCCTCGCCACAGATGATATCCTCCTATTCGCTCAGTTGGATAGGTATGCTCTACGACTACTGGATGATGCGCGACGGACATCAGTGGCTCCGTCAATACCTGCCCGCCGCTCGTCACATCATAGGCTGCTACGAGGAATACTTGCGGACCGACAAGAGTCTGGCGCGTATGCCCCATTGGTTCTTTGCCGATTGGGCCATGGGTTTCGACTATGGAGAACCCAACTACGGTCAAGACGGCAGCTCGGCCTATCAAAATCTGGTGTTTGTTATGGCACTGCGCGAACAGGCCGCTATGGAAAAGGCTTTCGGCTTAGAAGTTTTGGGAAATTATTACCATGATTTAGCTCGTCAGATAACCGCCGCCATCAAAGTCAAATACTGGAACAGCGCGCGCGGATTGTTGGCCGATACTCCTGAACACGATGTTTATTCACAACACGTCAATGCCCTGGCCATACTGGCTGAGGTGCTTGAAGAACACGAAGCGCAAGAGGTGTGCCGCAAGATGCTTGATGATACTACACTCATCCAAGCCACTTTCTATTTCCGCTATTTCGTACAGCAAGCCATGGATAAGGTCGGCATGGCCAACCGCTTGCTCGATACCCTGCAGCCCTGGCGAGACCAGCTTGCCATCGGGCTCACCACCTGGGCAGAAAATCCCGAACCGTCGCGCTCCGACTGTCATGCCTGGAGTGCCCATCTCAATATCGAGTTCTATCGTATGTTGTTGGGCATTCACTCTGCCGCTCCGGGGTTTGCCAAAGTTCGTCTGACTCCTGCTCTTGGTCACCTGTCGGAGGCATCAGGCTCCATACCCCATCCGTTGGGTAGCATCTCTGTAGCATACCTAAAGACGGGCCAAACCTTGCATGCCCGGATTGTGCTTCCGGAAGGAGTCCACGCTACCCTTGAATGGAAAGGTCAATGCGTGGAAGTAGAACATTCGCAGGAGTTAGTTATAGCAGAATAAAAACTTATTTATGTTTTATCAAAATCTCAATACGTTCGAATGAAAAAAATACCAAGATAACTTCTGAGCGGATAGCTATAGGCTATTCGCTCATTTTTTACCGGACAGTAATGGATGATGAATTGGACCGAAAAAACCTCCGCTTTAAATGTAGCCATATCTTTATTTGTAGAACATCTTACTGCAAAAGTAGCCTTATTTTGCGGATTCTGCGGAAACTCCACACTATCTAAATCTGTTATTTTGTACCCCTGAGCAGAATCGAACTGCTATTTAACGTTTAGGAAACGCTTGTTCTATCCGTTGAACTACAAGGGCTTTTGCATAGATTCTGCATATTGCAGTAGATTGCGGATGCAAAGATAATGTATTCTGTCGATTTTCCGAAAAAAGTTTTGTTAATCCGATTAACTTTACGAAATTTGTCGGTCAGTGATAGAATACAGTAACCCCCAAAAATTAATCTATAGTAATTCGTAAGTTATGGCAAACGACATGATGGTCAAAGAACTGGAGCAAGTGGTAGTCCGCTTCTCCGGAGACTCCGGCGATGGTATGCAGCTCGCCGGCAACATCTTTTCAACAGTTTCGGCTACCGTGGGCAATGATATCAGTACATTCCCCGACTATCCGGCAGATATCCGCGCCCCGCAAGGCTCACTCACCGGTGTTTCCGGTTTTCAGGTACATATCGGTGCAGAGAAAGTCTATACCCCAGGTGACAAATGCGACGTATTGGTAGCGATGAACGCCGCCGCACTGAAAACCCAATATAAGTTTGCTAAATCCACTGCTTGTATCATCATCGATACAGATGCTTTCCAGAAGTCAGACTTGGAAAAGGCCGCTTTCAAGACCGATAATCCGATAGAGGAAATGGGTATTAAGCAGGATGTCATCGCCGCCCCCATCTCGAAGATGGTGAAAGACTGCCTTGCCGACACCGGAATGGACAACAAGTCCATGCTGAAATGCCGCAATATGTTTGCAGTAGGCCTGGTATGCTGGCTGTTCAACCGCGATCTGAAAATAGCCGAAGATTTCATCCGCGAGAAATTCGCCAAAAAGCCCGAAATTGCCGGGGCAAATATCAAGGTCATCCATGCAGGATATGACTACGGACACAACACCCATGCTTCCGTAGCCCATACATATAAGATTGAAAGTAAGACTACCGTTCCCGGCAGATACATGGATATCACGGGGAACAAAGCAACTGCTTACGGTTTCATCGCCGCAGCTGAAAAGGCTGGCTTGAAGCTGTTCCTCGGCTCCTATCCCATTACTCCGGCAACCGATGTACTGCACGAACTCTCCAAGCACAAGTCTCTGGGCGTGATGACCGTGCAATGCGAAGACGAGATTTCCGGTTGCGCCACTTCTATCGGCGCCGCTTTTGCAGGTGCGCTGGCTGTGACCTCCACTTCCGGTCCCGGTGTCTGCCTGAAATCGGAAGCTATGAACCTGGCAGTCATTACAGAACTTCCGCTGGTTGTGCTCGACGTGCAACGTGGCGGTCCTTCTACCGGTCTGCCCACCAAGTCAGAGCAGACAGACTTGTTGCAGGCATTGTTCGGCCGCAACGGTGAAAGCCCAATGCCCGTCATCGCCGCCTCTTCACCCACAAGCTGTTTCGACGCAGCCTACATGGCAAGCAAAATTGCACTGGAGCACATGACCCCGGTCGTATTGCTGACCGACGGCTTTGTTGCCAATGGCTCCGGCGCCTGGAAGCTGCCCAAACTGGCAGACTATCCCGCCATCACCCCTCCCTACGTGACTTCCGAAATGAAGGACAACTATACTCCGTACAAACGCAATCCCGAAACAGGTGTCCGCTATTGGGCCATCCCCGGACAAGAAGGCTATATGCACATCCTCGGCGGTCTGGAGAAAGACAGCAATACCGGTGCCATCTCCACCGATCCCGAAAACCATGACTTGATGTGCCACCTGCGTGCCGAGAAGGTTGCCAAAATCCCCGTACCTGATGTAGAAGTGCAAGGCTGTGCAGACGATGCCGATTTGCTGATTGTCGGTTTCGGCGGTACATACGGCCACTTGTATTCGGCCATGGAAGAGATGAACAAGGCAGGCAAGAAGGTTGCCCTCGCCCACTTCACTTATCTGAATCCGCTCCCCAAGAACACGGAAACCGTTCTGAAGAAGTACAAGAAGGTGGTAGTTGCCGAACAGAATCTCGGACAATTTGCAGGTTATCTACGTATGAAGATAGACAACTTCACCCCGTACCAGTTCAACGAAGTCAAAGGACAACCGTTCGTCGTTGCCGAGCTGGTCGCAGCGTTCAATAAATTAATTGATAATTGACAGTTGACAATTGATAATAACCATGCGTAATATGCGGATTATCAATGACCAGCCACCAATTATCAACTATCAATTATCAACTATCAATTAAAAAAGATTATGTGCGAATATACAGCAAAAGACTATAAAAAAGGACAACCCCGTTGGTGTCCGGGTTGTGGTGACCACTTCTTTCTGGCTTCACTGCACAAAGCAATGGCAGAAATCGGCAAAGCTCCTTGGGAGAATGCCGTCATCTCAGGTATCGGCTGCTCCAGCCGTCTGCCCTATTACATGAATACGTATGCGATGCAGACCATCCACGGACGTGCTGCTGCCATCTCTACAGGTGCCAAGGTTGCCAATCCCAACCTGACGGTATGGCAAATCTCCGGCGACGGTGACGGTCTGGCCATCGGCGGTAATCACTTCATCCACGCCGTACGCCGTAACATCGACCTGAACATGATTCTGCTGAACAACCGCATCTACGGTCTGACCAAAGGTCAATATTCTCCGACCTCTCCACGTGGTTTCGTCAGCAAGTCGTCTCCCTATGGTACGGTAGAAGATCCATTCCACCCGGCAGAGCTTTGCTTCGGTGCCCGCGGCCGTTTCTTTGCCCGCGCGGTAGCTACCGATGCTCCGGGGACAGTGGAAATATTGAAGGCAGCCATGGCTCACAAAGGGGCTTCCGTTTGCGAGATTCTGCAAAACTGCGTTATCTTCAATAACGGTACGCATGACTCCGTAGCCAAAAAGGAAGACCGCGCCAAGAATGCTATCTACTTGAAACACGGCGAACCAATGCTCTTCGGCGAGAACAACGAATACGGACTGATGCAGGAAGGCTTTGGTCTAAAAGTCGTGAAACTCGGTGAGAACGGCATTACAGAGAAGGATATCCTCATCCACGATGCCCACTGCATGGACAACACCCTGCAACTGAAGCTTGCCCTG
This sequence comes from Bacteroides sp. AF25-38AC, assembly GCF_003602995.1. NCBI lineage: Bacteria > Pseudomonadati > Bacteroidota > Bacteroidia > Bacteroidales > Bacteroidaceae > Bacteroides > Bacteroides sp. AF25-38AC. Next base: position 70,036 of record NZ_QTMD01000012.1, read on the forward strand.
ATGGAAGGTCCCGACTTCCCGATTGCACTCGGTGTTATCCGCGATGTGGAAGCTCCTACTTACGACGATGCTGTTCATGAACAAATCGAAGAGGTGTCTGCCAAGAAGAAGTATCACAACTTCGAGGAGTTATTGATGACGAATGATACGTGGGAAGTAAAATAAACCACTAAGATTTATTAATATCATGTTTGCACGAAACAAATAAGGTGCAAACATGATATTAATTTCCTAAAAGTAAGAGTACCTCCCTATCCTTTCTCTCCCAAACATAGATACTTATTACGCCAAACATGCAGTTCTTCCATCAAGAATAACTATATTTGCCACAGTAACCATAGTAGTCACATTTTGAAAGTAATTCTCTGATTTATACTGGCTTAATATCAATCTCACAAACCGCAGGCTGATAGCTCTTTCGTTCGAGTAATCCTTCCCGGATAAAGGTCAAAAACACTCCCACCCTGAAAAAAAATGCAACCACTGCAACTGCACCAGATTTTATTGTAGTGATAGAGCATACCTCCGATGAACAAGGCTACCAATAAGGGTCGACAACAAGACTTCAAGGGAAGAGAGGGAAATTGTGGAATACCTACTGTGGATTTTTTCCACATCTCCACACCACAAACACCCGAACTTCCCTTTTTCCCGATAGAAAATAAGCAATTGATTATCAACATTATTCATCCTTAAAAGGATAGTCTGCCTTTCGTTTGGCATACCTCTTGCTAAAATATCTGCCGAAAGGACGTAACATTTATAATAAGATAAATCAATTATTTTTCAGTAGTATGAAAATCAGGATGAGAAAACGGTGTGACATTCCACATTCAGCGTCGCACTTCCAAAAAAGTTTGATTATTGCAAGTTGGTTATTAACATTTCTTTTCACCGGAACAGCCTTTGCACAAGAGAACCGAACCATTACAGGCATTGTAAGAGATGTAACGGGAGAACCGCTTATCGGTGCCAGCGTCATACAGAAAGGCACCAACAACGGCGTCATTACCGATGTGGACGGCAACTTCACACTGACCGTTCCTGCAGATGCAACACTCTCTATCGCTTACATGGGCTATGCTACTCGGGAGATAAACCTGGCAAAACGAAAAAAGCAAGGCGACCTGAAGATTACACTCAGCGAAGATACCCAGCAACTGAAAGAAGTCGTAGTAACGGCAATGGGTATCAAAAAAGACACGAAACGTGTCGGCTATGCCATCAGTACCATCAGTGCAGACGAATTGGTAAAGGCAGGAGCACCCAACTTTGCCTCTGCCATGTACGGTAAAGCACCGGGAGTCCGCATCACACAGACACAAGGCGGTTCTGCCGGAGCTGTCTCCATCAACGTACGCGGACTGACTTCCATCACTGGAAATAACCAGCCACTCATCATTCTGGACGGTGTACCCATCCGCAACGGCGGCACGGGTAAAAGCACGGACTTCGCCGAATTTGGCAACGACGGACAAATCCGTTCCAATGGTCTGGTAGACATCAACCCAGAGGACATCGAGAGCCTCAGTATTCTGAAAGGAGCTTCCGCCACAGCTCTCTACGGCTCGGAGGCTGCAAACGGTGCGGTAGTCATCACTAGCAAGCGCGCCAAAAGCGGCAAGCTGACGGTGGACTTCAATGCCCAAGTCATGGCAAACTTACCGGCTTATCTACCAAAAGTACAGACCGTATACGGGCCGGGAACCTACAACACCGCATACAGCGATTATGAGAAACAGACGGGAGGCTTCTATCAGAGAACCCTAAACGGACAAAGCTACAAAAGCCTCCGTTCCACCACCTTGTCCTTCGGCCCGAAATACGACGGCAGCGAGGTACTTTACTGGGACGGGAAGATGCGCCCCTACCAGGCACTGACCGACAACCCGTGGAAAGAGTTGTTTCGCACCGGCTGGACCCAGACTTACAATCTCGCCATCTCACAAGGGACGGAAACCACCAGCAACCGCTTCTCCTACACATTCATGGACGAGATTCCCAATGCCCTGACCGGAAGCTTCACCAAACACAACTTCAAGCTGACCGGTTCGTATCAACTGGCGAAACCGCTGAAACTGGAATACTCCCTTAACTACATCGTACAGAATGTAGAAGACCGCCCGCAAACCTCGCTCAACCTATACAGCGGTTTCGGCAACATGTTCTCCACCTTCCTGGACATTCCCTATCTGAAACAAAGTTACGTCACCAGTCTGGGATACCGTAATACCTTTGTCGGAGGAAACGCCACGCTGACTCCTGAGGAATCATGGGCCTACGACCCCAGTTACGCCACCGGAGTGAACAACATGCTGTGGAATATGTACCATCACCATAGCGACGAGACAGAGAACCGGCTCATCGGTATGATTCGCCCCACCTGGCAGATAACCAACTGGCTGAGTCTGCGCGCCCAGGTTTCAACTGATATCACAGATGTGAAGCAAACACTGAAATATGAAAGCGAACAACCCAATTCCCTATACGACCCCAACGGTAGCTTCCAGTCCATCAACCGCCGTTACGACATTGTCTATGGAGATGTTATGTTGAACTTCAACTATAATATCAACCGCTTCGACATTGCCGCCACCGTAGGCTGGACCGGACGCTACGAAAATATGAACAATATCAGGGTCTCCACCAATGGCGGGCTTGTCACGGAAAACTGGTTCGACCTCAATGCCAGCCGCTACACGCCAAGCAGTACCCTGCAACGTATGGAACTACTGAAAACCGGCTATATGGGTACACTGAGCCTGGGATGGGACAACTATCTATTCCTTGAACTGACCGGACGCCAGGAACGCTCGTCTACCCTAAAAGACCAAAGTTTTTTCTATCCTTCCGCCAATCTGAGTTTCCTCTTCACCCAAGCCTTCCACATGCCGTCATGGTGGAACTATGGAAAACTGCGCCTCTCATACGGTATCGTAGGAAATGCTCCTGAAACCTATACCGCCAATATCGTCTACGAGCAAGGTTCGGACAACGGATTCACCTGGAACACCATTCCCTCTTCATGGGGGAATGCAGATATCCGTCCGGAAAAGAAGTACGAATACGAGATAGGTCTGGAAAGCAAGTTCTTAAACAACCGGTTGGGTATAGATGTATCTTACTACAACAACCGTGTAAAGGACCAGATACTCTCCACGCCGCAACCTTCCACATCAGGCGTAAAGAATGTGTTGATGAATGTGGGCGAGGTAGCCAACCACGGCTGGGATATATCAATCAGTGCCACTCCCATACTGACCAGAGATTTCCGCTGGGACCTGACAGCCAACTATGGTGTATATAAGAACAAAGTAGTGAAACTGGCCGATGGAGTGCCCTATCTGGAAATACTCAACTCCGGAGGCAGTGGAATAAAAATACAAGCTGTGGAAGGCCAGCCAATGGGTGACATCTATGCGCAGGTTCCCCAGGTGAACGAAAACGGTGAGTACCTCGTTTCCGATAAAGGTCTTTACCTCAACCAAACCGAATTGCAGAAAGTCGGCAACATCAATCCGGCAGGCGTAGGAGGTCTATTCAACTCTTTCTCCTACAAGAATGTATTCCTCGATTTCAGTATCGACTTCCGCATCGGAGGAGATGTCATCAACGAAATGAACCAATATGCCACCGCAGTGGGTCTGACACCCGAATCCCTAAAGTACCGCGATACGGAACACGGCGGACTGTCCTATTACTATCCGGGCGACAACAATTCCAGCGGAATTCCGGTACAAGTAGACCCTTCCACGGGTGCCGGCCCCAACGGAGAGATAATCTACCACGACGGCATCATCCTTCCGGGTGTAGTGGCCTCCACTGGCGAAAGAAACACACGTATCATTCCGGCAGGCTATTACTACAACACCACCTATAATTGGGGAACGGAGGCCGAACAGCTGACATACCGCCATTCGGTATTCGACAATTCTTATGTCAAACTGCGTGAATTGACCATCGGCTACCAATTTCCCGAAAAGATGATCTCCAAACTGGGACTGGGCCGGCTGAGTGTGTCGGTCTTCGGACGTAACCTCTTCTACTTCTACAAAGCACTGAAAAACTACGATGCGGAGTCGTCCGTCGGAACATCCTGGGCCAACCAGGCTACCGTGGGAAGTTCTACCACAGCTACCCGCAGTTTCGGTGTTTCACTTCGTGCAAGTTTCTGACAAAACAACCATCCAAAAAACAAAAAAGAGTATGAAAAAGACAAAGATATTATCTCTTGTTTCATTGGGAGCATTCCTCCTGACAACATCAGGCTGTACGGATTATGACTTCGACAGCAAATACGAAGACCCCTCCAAAGTAACCCAAGTCACCATCAGCAATCTGATGGTAGGAGTCTTCCAAAAAGTAAAGGACTATGATGTTTACGAATACAACCGGTTCTTCGGATTCGATTCACAGTTTACGGGCAAGTATGCACAAACCTTCGGCTACTCCAACACTACGGATATGTATACCCCCGGCTATATACCCGCTATTGACGGACAGTGGGACAATGTGTATTCGGCACTGGCCCAGTTCCGTAAGCTGGAATCTCTCTACGAGGAAGAAAGCGCGGCAGAACAAGCCCAGGACGAGGCATTCTATCTTGCCGCCAAAGTACAGTTGTACGATTTCTTTGCCGCCACAGTGGACGTTTTCGGGGATATGCCTTTCTCGGAAGCTTGTACGCTGCCGCTTACCAACGATGTAGGTAAATCGTATGCTCATTATGACAAGGCCGAGGATATTTATAAAACCATTCTTGATGAGCTCAAAGAAATTGCTCCACGGTTCCGTTCCATCCCCACACCGAGGAACTTCAATACACAAGACTTTATCAACAACGGGGACATGGACAAATGGGAACGCTATGCAAACTCCTTGCGACTGCGCCTTGCCATGCGCGTAGCCGCGCAAGGAGACTTGCAGGCGGAAGGCCGTACCGCCATCAAGGAAATCCTGGAAAATCCGTCAGCCTATCCGTTGATAGAGGAACAAGAAAACAACATTCTCATTGTCAACCAGAAGTCTGGGCAACTGAACTTCACTGCAGGCCACGGACTGGGTGACTGGGTAACTAACCGACTTGCTTCGGGCGCCATCATCGACCGCATGCTGGGCCATGGCAACTATGATATGACCAGCAATGACCCACTGAGCGGCGTTTATGTGAAAGGAGAAGACGACCCGCGCATCCTGCTCAACTTCAATCCCGTGAAGATTACCAACCAAAACACCGGTCAATTGGACGAACACCGTTATCTGGGCACAGACCTTACCGTGGCAGATGAGCTGACGGAATATTACAACTCGCAGGCACAAGACGAAGTCAATACCAGCAACACCGGTTTCTCACAAATCACGCAGAAAGGTTTCTTTTGGGAAAACGATAAATTCGACATGCTGATAATGGCCTCACCCGAAATCCATTTCCTGAAAGCGGAATCCTATGAAATGGGGTATGGAGTGGCAAAGAATGAAGCAAAAGCGGAAGAAGAGTTCAAAAAGGCTGTCAGCCAGTCCATCACGCTTTACTACTATTACGACTCGGTAAGTACGGGTGAAAACGCACGCCGGTATAATGCCCCCACTGCCGAAGAAACAGCCTCTTTCGCTGCTGCCAAATGGAACAGCACGGAATATGCAGACAAGCTGGATGCTATCATTACCCAAAAGTGGCTGCATTTCGGTTTCCTAGCCAGTCGTGAGGCATGGAGTGATATCCGACGTACCGGCTATCCGTCCGGCCTGGCCTTCCCCGAAGTGGCCGGTACCATCACAAATGTGCCGAACCGCTGGAGATACCCGAATACGGAAGTCAACTACAATCCCTACTATAAAGAGGTGTCAGCCGAAGACACTTACTACCACAAACTGTTCTGGGCAAAATAAGGACTTTGTTCGCAAACCCATTTTGCCCGAAGAGTATATCATACTCACCACAGAATAACACGGATTAACACAGATTGCCTTAGGAGTTCTGATAATAAAGAGCTTTTAGCAGTGTTAATCCGTGTTATCCTGTGGTGAGTATGTATTTGCCCCCTCTGTTTCTTTTATTCCGAACAGTATCCCTCCTTTTTTAGAAATCTTAAGGATTTCCCGGTAGGGAGATTGCGGGAAACCACTGTCTTTAATGAACGACGGACAAACATCGCTTCCGCAAAAACTGAACTATAACATAACGGACTAAATGAAAAAGTATCCAAATGACTTGATTGGCGACATCATGAAAGCCTTCGGCAAATATGCCGACCGACCGGCATTCGTCATCGAAGACACGGCCTGCACTTATGGAGAGCTGGCAACTTGCGTACAGAAAATATCCTCCCTATTCAAGGACAGAGAAGACAAAATTATCGGCATCGTCGCAGAAAACAGACTGGAAACATACGCATCCATACTATCTGCACTGATTTGCGGAAAGACATACGTCATCCTGCATCCTTCCTACCCCAAACATAGGAACGACAGAATTGCCGACTCGGCAGGCATTCGCCTCGTGCTGCATACCGAGAATATCCATGTCTTGAACCTCGACACCCGGAATCTGGAACTGATATGTACCTCCGAAATAGAGCAGGCAGAGAACTCCGCCACGTTCCATGCCGCAGAAGACATCCTCCATACGGCAGAAGAGGAAAATGCCTACATCATCTTTACCTCCGGAAGCACGGGCGAACCCAAAGGAGTACCCATCTCCCGCCGTAACCTGAATGCTTTCTATACCGCCTACCACCGCCTCGGCTGGCAACTGGACGAGAACGACCGGATGCTGCAGATGTTCGAACTCACTTTTGACGTTTCCATCGTATCCTTTCTATATCCGCTGACGCTGGGTGCTTGCATATACACCGTTTCTCCGGAAGGCGTGAAATACATCAACGTAATTGAAACTCTGGAAAAATACGACCTGACCTTCGCTGCCGTGGCCCCTTCACTGCTCCAGCTGCTACGTCCCTATTTTCCGGAGATACACCTCCCCGCACTTAGATATCTAGTGGTTACTGCCGAGGCTTCTGACGCGGAGCTGTTGGATGCTTTCAGAAAATGTGTCCCCAATGCCTCTTTCATAAACCTATACGGACCGACAGAGGGAACCATCTACTGCACTGCCTACCGGATACCCGTCACCTCCTGCAAGCATCACAACGGCATGACCGCTATCGGAAGGCCTTTCGAAGGCATCGATGCCCTAATTATGGATAACGACGGTCGCCCGCTGCCTACCGGAGAAACCGGCGAACTATGGATTAGCGGCAATCAAGTGATGGGTGGATACTGGAATGCTCCCGAAAAAAACGGGGAATGCCTCGTAGAGACCGCCAATGGAAAAGTATACTACAAGACGGGAGACCTCTGCCGGATGGATGCCGACGGTGACATCATCTATTGCGGACGAAAAGACTCACAGATAAAGATACAAGGATTTCGCATCGAGCTGAGCGAGATTGAACATGTGGCAAAAAACTTTTTCAACGGTGAATGCCGTGTAGTCGTCATTCCCAAATACGACAACGGCAATCAGTGCGAACTACATCTCGTCGTAGAGAAGAAACAGCTCGACAAACAGCAGATGGAGGAATATCTGTATAGCAGGCTTCCCTACTACATGATTCCCAAGCATATGCATTGCCTGGAACAGTTTCCGCTGAACACCAGTAGCAAAACAGACAGAAAGAAAATACAAGAACTAATTTAAACTTGACAATGGATACACAGACTATTTTGAATGAAATGAGCCTCATCTTTCGGGAGGTACTGAAAAGAGAGAACATTGTACTTGACAATGAGACCACCGCCCAGGATGTGGAAGGATGGGATTCACTGACCAACATGCAACTGATAAACAAGATAGAGAAGAAATTCAATGTACGCTTCACCTTCAGAGATATTGTAAAACTCAAAAACGTGGGAGACATCTGCCATGCCATTTTAACCAAAACCAACTAGGAAATGTCATTCATATCCCTGAACTTCGTCGTACTGTTTGCGTGTACTTTCATTCTATACCATACGCTTCCTTCACGATTCAGAAAAGCGACCTTACTGACAGCCAGCTGCCTCTTCATAGGCTTCTACCACCTCACTTTTCTGATAACGGCCCTCATCCTCACGCTTACCACCTTCTACCTTGGCAAATGGATAGGACAGACCAAGCGGGAAAGCAGCATGAAGGGAACTTATTTTTCAGGTGTGTGTTTTCTGGTCGTGAGCTGGTTGGCATTCCGGTATGCCGACCGGCTTACAGACTGCCACATCCTTTTTCCGCTGGGAATCTCTTTCTATACTTTCCAGGCCATTTCGTACCTGACAGAAATCTATTGGCAAGAAGAAGAACCGGAAAAGAGCCTGCCCGACTTCATGATATACATGCTCTTCTTCATGAAGTTCCTTTCCGGTCCCATAGAAAGGGCAGGTGACATGCTCCCCCAACTGAAGTCCTGCAAAGCTACGGACTATGCATCCATGGTCTACGGAATGAGACTGATTGTCGTGGGACTGATAAAGAAACTGATACTGGCCGACTCCATCGCCCCATACATAGACGGTGTCTTCGGGTCGGTATACACAGCCTCAGGCGTGCAATTGCTGATGGCATGCCTCCTATATCCGATAGAGCTGTATGCCGACTTCTCCGGATATACCGACATCGCATTGGGAGGAGCGCGCATGCTGGGATTCAAGCTCAGCCCAAACTTCAACCGGCCGTTCATTGCGCAGACCACTGCCGACTTCTGGCGCCGATGGCACATGTCGCTTTCATTCTGGGTACGCGACTATCTGTACCTCCCGTTGTCCTCGAGCCTGCGTGGATGGGGACAATGGGGCGTATTTCTAAGTCTGGCGCTGACCTTCACGGGACTGGGTATCTGGCATGGTGCCGGATGGAACTTTGCTGTCTACGGACTAATTCAAGGTGTCATCATCTTCTACGAGATGAAGACCACGACATTTCACCGCAGACTGAAAGCCCAATTGGGGAGCCGCTTATATGCCACACTATCCGTCGTAAGGACCTACCTGCTTTTTGCCGTCTCTCTGATATTCTTCCGAGCGGGCTCCATGGCCGAAGCGTTCCACTACATCAGCCACCTCTCCTTCGATGTGCATTACAGCTGGAAGGAAATGAACATCGGAATGCCGGACCACAACAGCATTGTGGCAGGAAGCGCACTCGTACTGATATTGGTTTACGAATATTTCATGTCCAAGCATGATTTGCTGGAAGCCTTCGGACGACAGCCGGCAGCCGTAAGATGGAGTATCTATTATCTGCTCGCCATAATACTCTTCACACTGGGACAGTTCAACTCGGACAGCTTCATATATTTACAATTTTGACAATAAAGACACATGATGAAGAAAAACAGCGAACGGAACGCAGCCATACGTTTCATGAAAAAGCTATTTATCCTTTTTATCCCTTTTATAGCCCTACTGGCAGTCTATTTCCTGGACGACCCTTTCATGGTCCTGAAGAACTATGAACGATACGACCAAACCCCGGTTGTACTAAACGAAGGGCACGTGGGGTGGCAGATGTATCTGAACAACCGGGATACTATCCCCATCGACTCCTATATCATGGGAAACTCCTGCACTATGGCTTATCAATGCCATGAATGGGAAAAATACCTCCACGGTGGAAGAGCCGTACGGTTATTCGGAAATGCCGAAAGCCTTGCCGCCGTCTGCCTGAAGCTGAAGGCACTGGACAAGGCAGGTGCAACAATCAAGAACCTGCTGCTGATTATCGACAAGGAATCATTGCACAACGACCGCTGCCTGACCGGACATTCCAACATTCTGCCGCCCGCCATATCGGGAATAAGCAACTTCAAGTTCCAGAAGGAATTCTGCCAAGCCTTCTTCTACCCGAACTTTCTCCTCCCCTATCTGGACTACAAGCTGTTCCACACCTATCGCCCTTACATGAAAGGGGTGATAAATCCCTATGGCTCCACCCGAAACCCGGTAACCAATGATGTGCTGAATCCCAGGGAGGAAATGATAAAGGAAGAGGGAGATAAGTACTGGGAAAACCGGAAAGGAGAATTCACCAAAGAGAAAATGAAGAATTATAGAGACGGGAAATACCGGGAAGCCCCCCAAGTGCTCAGGGAAAAACAAGTCAGCTTGTTGCAGGAAATAAAGTGGATTTGCCGGAAGCATGATACCGATGTGAAAATCATTATCAGTCCCGACTACCTGCAGGTCAACATAAGCCCTGCCGACGTAAAGACACTGAAGCGCTTCTTCGGAAAACGGAATGTATTTGATTTCACCGGTATCAACGAATACACGGAAGACATCCACAATTATTATGAACCGGGTCATTATAGGCCCGCACTTGGGAAAAGGCTGATGGAAAAGATATATGAACCTTATATCTTGTCACCGAACGCCAAATCTCCGGCATCTCCCAGCCCGGGAACGATATAGGAATGCTCGTTCATCTCCGGGTCGATTGCTGCACACCACAAGGTCACTTCATCTCCAGGGAACAGCTTTTCCAGATGCTCTACGCCCTGCTGGCTGGCTATGACACAAGCTATCTGCAACTTGGCTGGCATCCCCTTCGTAATGAAGGCCTTCCAGGCCAATTCCATACTTTCTCCCGTGGCAAGCATCGGGTCTACAATCAATAATGTCTTCTTGGACAAATCCGGAGTAGCGATGTATTCGATGTGTACATCCACCGTGCGGCATTCCTTATCCTTATAATAACGGTAAGCGGAAACAAAAGCATTCCCGGCATGGTCGAACATATTCAAAAACCCAGTATGCAAGGGCAGCCCAGCACGGAAAACAGTGGCAATCACCACCTCGTCATCGGGTGTGCTGACCGACGCCACTCCCAAGGGAGTCTGTACCTGCTTGACAGAATACGTCAGTTTCTTACTCATTTCATACGCCATTATCTCTCCAATGCGTTCAATATTACGGCGGAAACGCATACGGTCGCCCTGGACTGCTACATCACGAATTTCTGCCACGTATTGGTTCAAGACAGAATTTGTCTCGGCAAAGTTGATAACCTTCATAATTATAGAATGTTTTGATGTGCAAAGTAAACGAATTTCACCCAATTTGCAACATTCAGTTAGCAGATATTGTTATGGTTTTATAAAAGATTTCCTATTAGAGAAAAATTTCTCTAATAGAGCTTTTCTTTAAAAAGAAAGTATTACTTTTGTAGGCGAAAAACAAGGGACCTGCTGAAAAGCAGGAAAAAAAGAGCTTTTCTACACCCGTTTTTCCTTGTAAATCAAAGGTAAAAGAGATTAAGGAAAGAGATTATAAACCAAATACCAACATTTTAAATCATTAAAAGAAATGGCAAATTTAGATTTAAGCAAGTACGGTATCCAAGACGTGAAGGAAATTATCCACAACCCGTCTTACGATGTACTGTTCGCAGAAGAAACCAAACCAGGTTTGGAAGGTTTTGAAAAAGGTCAGGTAACTGAACTGGGTGCTGTAAATGTAATGACAGGTATCTATACCGGTCGTTCTCCTAAAGATAAATTCTTCGTAATGAATGAAGCCAGCAAGGATTCTGTATGGTGGACTTCTGAAGAATACAAAAACGACAACAAACCTTGCTCTGAAGAAGCTTGGGCTGACCTAAAGGCTAAGGCTGTAAAGGAATTGAGCGGCAAGCGTCTGTTCGTTGTTGATACTTTCTGTGGCGCCAACCCCGCTACTCGTATGAAAGTACGTTTCATCATGGAAGTGGCATGGCAGGCTCACTTCGTAACTAACATGTTCATCCGCCCGACTGCTGAAGAACTGGCTAACTACGGAGAACCCGATTTCGTATCATTCAACGCTTCTAAGGCAAAAGTTGACAACTACAAGGAACTGGGTCTGAACTCTGAAACAGCTACTGTATTCAACTTGAAGACCAACGAACAGGTTATCTTGAACACTTGGTACGGTGGTGAAATGAAGAAGGGTATGTTCTCTATCATGAACTACAAGAACCCGTTGCGTGGTATCGCTTCTATGCACTGCTCTGCCAACACTAACATGGAAGGTACTGACTCTGCTATCTTCTTCGGTCTGTCCGGTACTGGTAAGACTACCTTGTCAACTGACCCGAAACGTCTGTTGATCGGTGACGATGAACACGGATGGGATGACGAAGGTGTATTCAACTACGAAGGTGGTTGCTACGCTAAGGTTATTAACTTGGATAAAGAAAGCGAACCCGATATCTACGCTGCCATCAAGCGTGACGCTCTGTTGGAGAATGTTACAGTAGCTGCTGACGGTAAGATTGACTTCGCTGACAAGAGCGTAACAGAAAACACTCGTGTTTCTTATCCTATCTACCACATCAATAACATTGTTAAACCGGTTTCTAAGGGTCCTCACGCTCACCAGGTAATCTTCTTGTCTGCTGACGCATTCGGTGTATTACCTCCGGTATCTATCTTGAACCCTGAACAAGCTCAGTACTACTTCTTGTCTGGCTTTACTGCTAAGTTGGCTGGTACAGAACGTGGTATCACTGAACCGACTCCGACATTCTCTGCTTGCTTCGGTGCTGCTTTCCTGAGCCTGCATCCTACTAAATATGCAGAAGAATTGGTTAAGAAGATGAACAAGGTTGGTGCTAAGGCATACTTGGTTAACACTGGTTGGAACGGTAGCGGCAAACGTATCTCTATCAAAGATACTCGTGGTATCATCGACGCTATCCTCGACGGTTCTATCGACAAGGCTCCGACGAAGGTTATTCCTTTCTTCGACTTCGTGGTTCCTACTGAATTGCCTAATGTAGATCCGAAGATTCTTGATCCTCGCGATACTTACGAATGCGCTTGCCAATGGGAAGAAAAAGCAAAAGACCTGGCTGGCCGCTTCATCAAGAACTTCGCTAAGTTCACTGGCAACGAAGCTGGTAAGGCTTTGGTTGCTGCTGGTCCGAAGCTCTAATCTGACAATAAAGTTAGAAACATATGGAAAAGGTATCTCCTCCGGGAGATGCCTTTTTTCTTTTTTAATATCTCTATCTCATTGATAATCCGAAAGTTTTAGTAGTTTTGCAGAAACCATTATTCAAATAAAGCAATATGAAAAGTATCAGATTGATGTTGGCAGGCGCAAGTTTGTTGCTGCTCTGCAGTTGCGGTGCCCAGGTCCAGAAAGAGACCCAAGTTGCCAATGCAAATGAAAGCAAAGAGAATACGGTGATTGAAACCATCATGTCACGCCGCAGCATCCGCCAGTACAAACCGCAAGCCGTGAATCGCGACACCATGCAGATTATCCTGGATTGCGGTATCAATGCACCCAACGGACAGAACAAGCAATCGTGGGAAGTGCGTGTAGTGGATAACCCGGATTTCATCAACGGAATTACGGAAATCTACAAGAAGGAAAATCCCAAAGCCGCCGAAGACCCGAAATTCAAGAACATGTTCCGCAACGCTTCTACAGTAGTATTTATTGCCAATGACCCGTCTTATGACCTTTCACAGATTGACTGTGGACTGTTGGGTGAGAATATGATTCTATCAGCCTGGTCCATGGGAATCGGTTCTTGCTGCTTGGGCGGTCCCACGCGCTTCATGACCTCTACTCCGGCTGCTGCCGAATACCTGAAGAAACTGGATATTCCGGAAGGCTATCAGCTACTTTACTGTATCGCTTTCGGCTATCCGGACGAAACGCCCGCTGCCAAACCCCGTAATGCGGCAAAGGTAAAATTCATCGATTGACTTTCGTTTGAATGACGACAATAAAAAGGAGTGCCTCACCTTTCGGCAGGGCACTCCTTTCATATATAACAACTAAAACTCTTCTGTTTATCAGTTCTTGTTTGCGCGTTTACGCTCAAGCTCATCGAGGATAACCTTACGCATACGCATTGATTTAGGAGTAACTTCCACATATTCATCCTCCTTGATGTACTCCAGTGCCTCCTCAAGAGAGAACTGTACGGGAGGAATCAGACGTGCCTTGTCATCCGAACCACTGGCACGCATATTGGTAAGCTTCTTGGACTTCGTTACATTAATCACCAAGTCGTTGTCATGGGAATGCTCGCCCACTACTTGGCCTGCATAAACCTCTTCCTGCGGGAAAATGAAGAATTTGCCGCGGTCCTGCAACTTGTCAATGGCATAGGCAAAAGCCGTACCGGACTCCATGGCAATCATAGAACCGTTGGTACGCCGTTCAATCTCACCCTTATACGGTTGATATTCCTTAAAACGGTGTGCCATGATAGCCTCGCCGGCAGAAGCGGTCAACACATTGGTACGCAGACCGATGATACCGCGCGACGGCATGTCGAACTCAAGATTTACACGTTCGCCGGCACTTTCCATCTTCACCATTTCACCTTTACGACGGGTCACCATATCAATCATCTTGCTGGCATATTCTTCGGGAACATTGATGGTAAGCTCTTCAATAGGTTCGCATTTCACGCCGTCAATCTCCTTGAAGATTACCTGCGGTTGCCCTACCTGCAACTCATACCCTTCACGACGCATGGTCTCAATCAGTACGGAAAGATGAAGCACGCCACGGCCGGAAACAATCCACTTGCCGTCTTCCTCGCTCTTGCGCACGCGAAGTGCAAGATTCTTATCCAACTCCTTCATCAAACGGTCGTGGATGTGGCGGGAAGTAACAAACTTACCTTCCTTACCGAAGAACGGAGAGTCATTAATGGTGAAGAGCATACTCATCGTAGGTTCATCAATGGCAATAGGCGGCAACGCTTCCGGATTTTCGTAATCGCAGACCGTATCTCCGATTTCGAATCCTTCGATACCTACCAACGCACAGATGTCACCGGAAGACACTTCCTGCACCTTTACACGGCCCATACCTTCGAATGTATGCAATTCCTTGATTTTTGATTTCACGATACTCCCGTCACGCTTTGCCAAAGACACATTCATGCCTTCTTTCAATATGCCACGGTGTACGCGGCCCACAGCAATACGCCCGGTATACGAAGAATAATCCAGCGAAGTAACCAGCATTTGCGGTGTACCCTCCAACTGTTCGGGGGCAGGAATATTCTCCAAGATACAGTCCAGAAGCGGATAAATGTTATCAGTCGGCTGCTGCCAGTCGGTACTCATCCAATTATTCTTGGCAGAACCGTAGATAACGGGGAAATCCAGCTGGTCCTCGGTTGCATTCAGGCTGAACATCAAGTCGAACACCATCTCGTACACTTCTTCGGGACGGCAATTTGGCTTATCCACCTTATTCACAACAACGATAGGTTTCAGACCAATCTGCAGAGCTTTCTGCAATACAAACCGTGTCTGCGGCATAGGACCTTCGAAAGCATCCACAAGCAGAATGCATCCATCCGCCATATTCAATACACGTTCCACTTCACCTCCGAAGTCACTGTGTCCCGGAGTATCAATAATGTTAATCTTGGTGTCTTTGTAGTTGATAGAAACGTTCTTTGAGAGAATCGTTATACCTCGTTCACGCTCCAGGTCATTGTTATCCAACATTAATTCACCTGTGCTCTGGTTGCTGCGGAAAAGGTTTCCGGC
This sequence comes from Bacteroides sp. AF25-38AC, assembly GCF_003602995.1. Lineage (NCBI taxonomy): Bacteria > Pseudomonadati > Bacteroidota > Bacteroidia > Bacteroidales > Bacteroidaceae > Bacteroides > Bacteroides sp. AF25-38AC. Next base: position 85,578 of record NZ_QTMD01000012.1, read on the forward strand.
CAAAAGCATCTTGTCAACGAGCGTCGTTTTCCCATGGTCCACATGGGCAATAATTGCAATGTTTCTAATCTTTTGCATATAATACCTATTATTTTCAAGCGACAAAGTTAGTGATTTTGGATTAGATATGCAGTATAGATATGATTTTTTTGCTGAATATCATTGTGATATAAAAGTTTATCCCTATCTTTGCAGCCCCGAAAGGGAATATTTATAATAACTTTTAATTAAACATTATGTATTTAGACGCTGCTAAAAAGCAAGAAATCTTCGGCAAATACGGAAAGTCTAACACTGATACTGGCTCAGCTGAGGCTCAGATAGCTTTGTTTTCCTACCGTATTGCTCGTCTGACTGAGCACCTTAAGCTCAACAGAAAGGATTATAGTACAGAAAGAGCTTTGACTATGTTGGTAGGTAAACGCCGTGCGTTGCTGACTTATCTGAAGGACCGCGACATCACCAGATATCGTGCTATCGTCAAAGAACTCGGCTTGCGTAAGTAATCTACTTGCGGCAAAACCATTAAAAAAGGAAGTTTTCCAAAAGGAAACTTCCTTTTTTGTTTATAATCCGATTTATACCTAATTTTGTATCCATGAAAAGAAAAGTATCAGCAGCAAATCTTTCGATAGCAATCACTTTTCTATTGATACTGCTATCATTCGGCTTCGGTTATCGCAGCTATTCGCAGGCAGAACAACGTGTGGTCTCTGACCTGAACCAGGCACTGCAACGCACAGTATTGCAGAACAAGGGATTATGGTTGAATGCGGACACAATCCAGACTTATGCCAAACTACAAGAAGTGATAGGTGCCCCCGTTTCTGTAAACGGTTCCCACAGAGCCTTTACCGAAGCATTGTCCATCACCGGATTGAAAGATGTCTCTACCCTTTCGCTGCATATACTGAAAAAGAACTCTCCCGCCACCGTATTCAATGAGATTCCTGCCGGATGTCTTGCCAGCGACACATTGGTATGGCTCTCCACCACAGCCGATGCATCTGGACTGACACTTTCCTTCCGGGGATATGCCCGTTGCTCAGCTACCATGCTGTTCAGCTTATCCAAGCAGACAATTCCGGCAACATTGCTATTGGCCGCCCTGCTGTGGGGAGGATTCACCTTTTTCTATTTCCGTCGGCGCACAAAGACTAATGCCAGTAACGGGCAGCAACAAGAAAACTTCATTACCTTCGGCAACCTTTCGCTTTCCCTCCAGGAAGCCTGCTTCTATAACGAACAGCAGGAAAAGCTAAAACTCACCCCCATGCAGTACACACTGATGGAGATGTTCTACCTTTCTTCCTCACACCTACTTTTCAAATCCGACATCTGCCAATCGCTATGGCCGGGAAAAGACAATGCAGACGAAACGCTTTACACATTGATACGGCGTCTGAAGCCCATTGTCGAGGATAACAGCAACCTCAGAATAACAACAGATCGTGGCCGCGCCTACGGACTGGAAATAAAAACCTAAACATTATAGAATCATGAAGACTAACAAACTTATCCTATTAGGGCTAATCTGCCTGACTGTCGCAATGCCGACAACCGCCCAAAACCGTAACGAAAAGAAAGAGCGCACTGAACGTGCTGTAAAAGAAGCTATTGCTGCTAAACAATACAAAATCAACGTAGATCGGATGCAACCGATGAGAGGCGGTAGCCGTAACTTGACCACCAACTACACACTGGAAATCAGAAACGACTCCGTTTTCTCTTACCTGCCTTACTTTGGAGTGGCCTACAATGCTCCGTATGGAGGAGGCAAGAGCCTGAATTTCAATGCATCCATCACCGGATACACAACCAGAGCACTCAAAAAAGGCAAAATCCAAATAGACTTCAAGACCCGTAGTGATGAAGACAATTATGAGTACCGCCTCACCATCTTTCCCGATGGTTCTACCAGTATCCATGTGCAACCCATGAACAAACAGTCCATCTCGTTCACCGGAGAGATGGATACAGAAAAGTAATCATCTTCCCCCTTTAAAAGGACAAAAGAAAGTATTGTCAGTCTATTGTCAGGCAAATGTCAGACAACTATCCGCTTTTTGTTTCTTCCATCCCGGCAGAAAGCGGATACCTTCGTGTCCCGAAATCAAACAACAACCGGAACATGAAACAGATAATATGTATTCTTGCCCTGCTCCTAATGAGCGTCACGACAACAAAAGCACAAACCAGCCCGGCAACACCCTCCATCCGAGGTAAAATTCTCACAGAGGAAAAGCAACCGATAGAGTTTGCCAACATCGCCCTCCTTTCCGAAGATTCCACCTTCATACAAGGAACGTGTAGCCGAAGCGACGGTAGTTTTGAACTTCTCCCTCCCACTCCCGGAAACTATCTACTACAAGTTTCTTCCATCGGTTACAAAGCCCTTTGCCAGCCTTGCCCCACCGGGAGTACCCACAACTGGATATTGCAAACCGATGCCGTGCTACTTGCGGAAACCGTCATCACCGCCGCCCGCCCCGTTTTCCGACTAAAGGGCGGAAAGTTGGAGACAAGCGTACGGCAAACCCTGCTCGCATCCTTGAATGATGCCAACGACGTATTGAAACATATCCCCGGACTACGCTCCTCTGATGAGGGGTATACCGTTTTTGGCAAAGGGACACCGGTCATCTATATAGATAACCGCCTTCTGCAAGACAACTCCGAACTGCAACGCCTCTCTGCCGCCGATATTGAAAAAGTGGAGCTCATCACCAACCCGGGTGCAGAGTACGATGCTACCGTTAAAGCCGTTGTACGCATACGCACCGTACGTAACAAAAGAGACAGTTTTGGCGGTAATTTCCGTGCAGGAATCACCCAACGGAGACGCAACAGCCATTACGGACAAGTCAATCTGAATTATCAGAAGAAAGGACTGTCCCTGCTGGGCATGCTGTACACCAATTATGAAAACAGAAAACGCCACCAGGAGGTTCGCTACCAGATACCGTCCGAAATACAATGGGATGTAAATAACCGGGTTCACTTATATAATAAGGGACTACTTGCCGGAGGAAAAGCAAGCGCCAGTTACGACTTCACCCCCCAACACAGCCTCGGTGCCTCCTATGAGTTTCATCGTACCCCCGATTATCACAGCAGTGACCATTCGGCATATACCGTCCGGGCAAATGAAGAATTGGCCGATCACACCATACATTCCTCCCAAAACTTGCAGCAAACCAACCGGCACCAGCTGAATGCCTACTATCAGGGCAGCATAAAGCAACTCCACATAAACTTCAACACCGACCTGGTATACGGAAAAAGTTATAATCACCAGGAGGCTAAAGAAGAAAGCCAGACCGAAGGCAATCGCGACATCAGCTCTTTCAACCACGCCGACAACCGCCTTTATGCCGCCAAGTTGATTCTGACCCATCCCCTTTGGAAAGGTGAACTGAAGACCGGTGCCGATTACACCTTCATCCGGCGAAATGACAATTTCCTGAACCGGCAGCACATACTTCCCGATACAGACAGTCGAATCGACGAAAGCAAGTCCGCCGTCTTTGCCGAATACTCACTGACATTAGGAAAAATCAGCCTTCTTGCAGGACTGCGCTTCGAGCATGCCGTCTCCGACTATTGGGAGCAGGAAAAGTACGTGTCCGGTCAAAGTCGTACTTACAATGACTGGTGCCCCAACCTATCGGTAGACTTTCCTCTCGGCAAAGCCCAAGCCAATCTCAGCTATACAGCCAAAAGCAACCGCCCCAGCTTCTTCCAGCTACGTAGCACACTGAGTTATAACAACCGTTTCATCTACGAAGGCGGAAACCCACTGCTCACCCCCGAAACCAACCACGACCTGCAGTTCACGGCCCTTTACAAGTGGGTACAATTCGGACTTAACTACCAATACCGCCGCAATGCCATTGCCTTCATGACCAAAGAATACGAGGACAATCCGGATGTTGTCATCTTCACTACCGGAAATTTCAAACGGATGCAGTATCTCACCGCCTCTGCCCATCTGTCACCCACCGTCGGCATCTGGAAACCGGAGCTCGGCATCTACTTCGCCCAACCGTTCTTCAAAGTCACCAATCAAGGCAGTAGCAAGAATATGAACCGCAGCAGCATTTACCTCTTTCTGCAAAACAGTCTCCAGCTTCCGGACGAGTGGATTCTCTCCCTTGATGCCGACTACCAGAGCGAAGGCAACTTCGGCGCCATGCTGCAACGTTCCTATTGGGGCATAAACGCCGGCATCCGCAAAACATTCTTCAACAAAAGGCTGACGCTCGGACTGCAAGCCAATGACCTGTGGAATTCTCGGTATGGCTCCTTCATGCTGTTCGGTCCCCGGCTGACCTATACGAAAAAGGCAAACCCGGACTCGCGCAGCTTCTCCCTGAACCTAAGCTATCGTTTCAATGCAGCAGGCAAAGCGTACAAAGGAAAGCACGTATCGGAACAAGACTTGAAGCGGCTATAAACAGAACTTTGGGGAAGAAAGAGAAACAGAACAGAAGAATATTATACAAATAAGCCGACCACCGGAGATATTTCAGCAATATTTTCCCTCAGAATGTTGCATCAAGTAAAAGTTTCTCTTATTTTTGCGGTTTAACAGCTATAAATTATAACCTTTAGACAGAAAATACTATCATTATGGATACCAGCAAAATCGTAGGAGAAAAAATAAAATCACTCCGTGAAAGCCAATCCATCAGTATGGAAGAACTGGCACAGCGTTCGGGACTTGCTATCGAACAGATTGAACGTATAGAAAACAACATCGACCTCCCGTCACTGGCTCCCCTCATCAAGATAGCTCGTGTGCTGGGTGTACGTTTGGGAACTTTTCTTGACGACCAGGATGAGAACGGTCCCGTGGTCTGCCGTAAGGACGAGTCGCAGAACAGTATCAGTTTCTCCAACAATGCCATCCACAGCCGCAAGCATATGGAGTATCATTCACTCTCCAAATCCAAAGCCGACCGCCATATGGAGCCGTTTATCATTGATGTGGCCACTACGGACGACAGTGACTTTGTACTCTCCTCACACGAAGGCGAAGAATTCATCATGGTGATGGAAGGGACCATGGAAATCAGTTACGGCAAAAATACCTACCTGCTCGAAGAAGGTGACAGCATCTATTACGATTCCATCGTTCCGCACCACGTACACGCCTATGAAGGGCAGGCAGCCAAGATACTTGCAGTAGTTTATACACCAATTTAAATTAATGGAAAATTAAAAGGTGAAAATGGAAAATGATAAATACTTTCTATTTTCACCTTTCAACTTTCCACTTTCAACTTCCACATCATGTTATACGAACGTACCCTCGGCCAATGGTTGGAACATTGGGCCGAAACAACACCAGACAAAGAATATATCGTTTACTCTGACCGCAACCTGCGCTTCACCTGGAGCCAGTTCAACCGCCGGGTGGACGACATGGCCAAAGGACTTATCGCCATCGGCGTGGAACGGGGAACACACGTAGGTATCTGGGCAGCCAATGTACCCGACTGGCTGACTCTATTATACGCTTGCGCCAAGATAGGTGCCGTCTACGTAACGGTAAACACCAACTACAAACAGTCCGAGCTGGAATATCTCTGCCAGAACTCCGACATGCATACCCTCTGCATCGTCAATGGCGAAAAGGACAGTGACTTTGTGCAGATGACCTATACCATGCTTCCGGAACTGAAGACTTGCCAACGCGGACACTTGAAAAGCGAACGTTTCCCTTATATGAAAAACGTCATCTACGTGGGGCAGGAGAAGCACCGGGGCATGTACAACACGGCCGAAATACTTCTCTTGGGCGACAATATAGAAGACAGCCGCCTGAATGAACTCAAAAGTCAGGTCACTTGCCACGATGTAGTGAACATGCAATACACCTCCGGCACTACGGGATTCCCGAAAGGCGTCATGCTTACCCACTACAACATTGCCAACAACGGTTTCCTTACCGGTGAGCACATGAAGTTTACCGCCGATGACAAGCTCTGCGTCTGCGTACCATTGTTCCACTGCTTTGGCGTGGTACTTGCCACCATGAACTGCCTGACACACGGCTGTACAGAAGTAATGGTGGAACGCTTCAACCCACTGGTAGTGCTCGCCTCTATCCACAAGGAGCGCTGCACGGCACTTTACGGCGTACCCACCATGTTCATTGCCGAACTGAACCATCCGATGTTCGACATGTTCGACATGTCCAGCCTCCGTACGGGTATCATGGCAGGTTCCCTCTGCCCGGTAGAGCTGATGAAGCAGGTGGAAGAGAAAATGTACATGAAGGTAACCAGCGTTTACGGGCTGACCGAAGCTGCTCCCGGAATGACCGCCACCCGGATAGACGACCCGTTCGATGTACGTTGCAATACCGTAGGACACGACTTTGAACATACGGAAGTAAAGGTTATCGACCCCGAAACCGGAGAAGAGTGTCCCGTAGGCGTACAAGGTGAAATGTGCAACCGCGGATACAACACCATGAAAGGTTACTACAAAAACCCGGAAGCCACGGCCGAAGTCATTGACGAGAACGGTTTCCTGCACTCGGGAGACCTTGGAATAAAGGACGAGGACGGCAATTACCGCATCACAGGACGCATCAAGGACATGATTATCCGCGGTGGTGAAAATATCTATCCCCGCGAGATAGAAGAGTTCCTCTATCAACTGGAAGGCGTAAAAGACGTGCAGGTAGCCGGTATTCCCTCTAAGAAATACGGTGAAGCCGTAGGCGCTTTCATCATCCTGCACGAAGAAGTGGATATGCACGAATCGGATGTACGAGACTTCTGCATCGGCAAAATATCCCGCTACAAGATACCCAAGTATATCTTCTTCATCAAAGAATTCCCCATGACGGGAAGTGGCAAGATACAGAAATTCAAGCTGAAAGACCTGGGATTACAGCTTTGCAAGGAGCAGGGGATTGAGATTGTGTGATAATAAAGGATAAGAGATAAGGGGTTAGCGATTAGGGATTATTTGGGGCCGCATAGACTTTAATATAGGCATAAACCCATCCTTAATCCCTAATCGCTAACCCCCTTATTTTTCTTCTTTTTCCGGATACTTCATATTCTCCTCTTTCATCTGTTCCAAGACCTCATGCAGGTATTTGGCAGACTCCCATTTAGCCATCGGAAGGTCGTGGAGCAGGTAGTTGCCGCAATCTTGCGGAGCGGCACCGGGGACTTCACCTTCATATTCGGCAACAAAGCGGAAGGTGTCCTGCATCAGTGTCAGTATGTCCTGCGGCTTCAAGTCACCTTTCATCAGCAGATAATTACCGGTGAGGCAGCCCATGGGGCCCCAATAGATAATCTTGTCCTGCCACTGCGGGTCGTTGCGCAGGTAGGTGGCGGCAAGGTGTTCGATGGTGTGCAGAGCACCTTGTCCCAAAGCAGGCTCACGATTGGGCTCTTTCATACGGATGTCGAAAGTAGTGACTGTTTCTCCGTTCACTTCATCCTGGCGGGATATGTAAATGCCGCGCAACAAACGGATGTGGTCGATTGTAAAACTAGGAATCTTCTTCATGAGTTATGAGTTATAAGTTATGAGTTATAAATTGCTGGGAAGGGTGGAGAGGAAGGTCCATATCGTGAGGAACGAACGCTCTGCCATGGTTCCCCAGAAATCGGCATACTGCGAAGCATGGTCCTCTACTCCGGGTGTGTCGCTGATGATGCGGAAGCTGAGAAAAGGAACATTGTACAGATAGCAAGTCTGCGCAATGGCGGCAGACTCCATATCAACGGCAAGACCGTCGGGGAAACGTTGCTTGATGGTATCCAGCTCCGTACGGTTGGTGATGAACTGGTCGCCGGTACAGACAAGTCCGCTGTGGATGCGGCTTTCCATTCCGGCTTCGTTCAGCGACAAGGCATGTTTCAACAGAGAGGAACATCCCTCGTAAGAGGCGGGAAAACCTTGCACTTGTCCGTACTCGTTACCGTCGCCGCACCAGACGTCGTGATACACCAGACGTTGGCTTGCCACTACATCCGTCACCTTCAGGCAAGCATCAATGCCGCCCGCCACACCGGTGCTGACGATGCAGTCCGGAGAAAAGCGCCGTATCAGTTCCGAAGCTCCTACCGCTGCACTCACCTTACCGATGCCGCATTGCGTCAAGATTACATGGTTACCGCCCAATGTACCTTCCACATAGCGGAAACTACCATCGCCCGACGTATTCTTATCCTGCAAGCGCTCCACCAACCGGCGGTGTTCGCTGTCCATTGCACTGATTATCCCTATTGTCATATCTATAATAATTTAAGCTTGCATATTATCGTTAAAGCACTTTAATCTTTTTTTGGAAAGGCAAAGGTACAACATTCTGCCGATAACGTGACAATAACAATCTGCATTTATGTATCTTTGCCACAAAAGCGAAGATAGGCTGCACCTCAACAAAACTTTTTCATGCAAGCATGAAAGTTCTGTATTCGGTTTGCACTATCTTTGCCCCACAATTGATTAATTGATAACTCATAACTTATAACTCATGAAGAAGCTTCTTCCCGATCTTATTGCCATCTTGGCATTCGTCCTCCTTTCCTTCGCCTACTTCTTCCCGGCGGATATAGAAAACCGTATTCTCTTTCAGCACGACACGGCTGCAGGAGCAGGGGCAGGACAAGAAGTCAAGGAGTATTACGAACAGACGGGCGAACGCAGCCGTTGGACAAACTCGCTGTTCGGCGGTATGCCCATGTATCAGATAGCCCCTTCGTATGACTCCACCAAGTCACTGCAGTGGGTACAGAAAGCCTACCAACTCTTCCTGCCCGACTATGTGTGCCTCACATTCATGCTGATGCTCGGCTTCTACATCCTGCTGCGCGTCTTCGGCATACCGGTCTGGCTGGCCGGACTGGGCGGTATCATGTGGGCATTCTCGTCCTATTTCTTCATCCTGATATCTGCCGGACACATCTGGAAGTTCATCACCCTTGCCTACGTGCCGCCCACCATAGCAGGCATTGTGCTCGCCTATCGTGGGAAACTGCTGTGGGGAGGCATCCTCACCGCCTTGTTCGTGGCCCTGCAAATCACCTCGAACCACGTGCAGATGTCCTATTACTTCTTCTTCGTCATCCTTTTCTTTGTGGGAGCCTACTTCGAGAAAGCATGGCGTACCAAGACATTGCCCCAGTTCTTCAAGGCAAGTGCCGTACTGATTGTGGCAGCCCTCGTCGGCATAGCCGCCAACGTATCCAACCTCTATCACACCTATGCCTACAGCAAAGAAACCATGCGCGGCAAAAGCGAACTGGTGCAGACCGGCGACGCTGCCAAGCAGACCAGTAGCGGGCTGGACCGCGACTACATCACCCAGTGGAGCTACGGCATCGACGAAACACTGACTCTGCTGGTGCCCAACTTCAAAGGCGGAGCATCTGCCGCCCTCAGCCAGAGTGAAACTGCCATGAGCAAGGCAAACCCGATGTACAGCAGTCTGTACGGCTCACTGACACAATATTTCGGTACCCAGCCCATGACGTCGGGTCCCGTCTACGTCGGAGCATTCGTCTTGTTTCTGTTCGTACTGGGATGCTTCATCGTGAAAGGACCGTTGAAGTGGGCATTGATAGGAGCCACCTTCTTCTCCATCGTCTTGTCCTGGGGCAAGAACTTCATGCCGCTGACGGATTTCTTCATCGATTACGTCCCGTTGTACAACAAGTTCCGCGCCGTGTCCTCCATCCTTGTCATAGCAGAGTTCACGATACCTTTGCTGGCTATCTTTGCCCTGAAACGCCTGCTCGAAGAGCCGGAAATCTTAAAACAGGAAAAGAAGCCCCTCGGCATCAGCCTGCTGCTCACTGCAGGCATCGCCCTGCTGCTTGCCATTGCCCCGGGCAGCATCGGCTCCGGCTACGTGCCCGCCCAAGAGGCACAGATGCTGCAGAATGCCGTCAACCAGCAGATGATACCCGCCAACGAACTCTCCGACATCCTTGCCAACTTGGGAGAGATGCGTGCCGAACTCGTCAGCAGCGACGCCCTGCGTAGCTTCATCATCATAGGCATCGGCTGCAGCCTGCTCTGGCTCTATGCAAGCGGCAAGCTGCGTAGCTCGCTGACCATTGCAGGTATCACCATACTCTGCCTGGCAGATATGTGGGGGGTCAACAAGCGCTATCTGAATGATGCCCAGTTCGTGCCCCACTCCATCCGTACGGAAACCTTCACCAAGACGAATACAGACGAGCTGATACTACAAGATACCAGCTTGGACTATCGTGTATTGAACTTTGCCACCAGCACCTTCGATGACAACAACACCTCCTACTGGCACAAAAGCGTCGGCGGTTATCACCCGGCCAAGCTGCGTCGCTACCAGGAAATGATAGAGCATCACATCTCTCCCGAAATGCAGGCGGCCTACAAGGCCATTGCCACCGCCGGAGGTGAGATGGACAGCGTGGATGCCAATAAGTTCCGCATACTGAACATGCTGAACACCAAATACTTCATCTTCCCTGCAGGACAGCAAAGACAAACCGTTCCCATCCTCAACCCGCACGCCTACGGCAATGCATGGTTTGTAAACAAGGTGCAGTATGTGAACAACGCCAACGAAGAGATTGACGCCCTGGACAGCATCATACCCACAGAGACAGCCGTAGTGGATGCCCGCTTCAAGGATGTGCTGAAAGGTACCACGGAAAGTTATAAAGACAGCCTCTCCAGCATCCGCCTGACAAGTTACACACCTAACCGCCTGACGTACGAAACGAACAATGCCCAAGACGGTATTGCCGTATTCTCCGAAATCTATTATCCGGACGGCTGGCACGTAACCATCGACGGACAGCCTGCCGAACTGGCACGCGCCGACTATATCCTGCGCACAATGTATGTTCCTGCCGGACAGCACACCATCGAAATGCGCTTTGACCCCACCAGCCTGCACGTGACGGAAGGCATCGCCTACGGAGCACTGGCGCTGCTGGTGATAGGTATCATCGTGGCAGTGCTGATAGCCAAAAGGAAGTATGTAAAGGCATAAGAACAAATATCATATCATTCCCCCACAAGCACCCGACGCATTCCGCTATTCATACCCTGATACGGAATGCGTCGAGTGCTTATGTCCGTTCCGTTATCCCCTCATGTTTGTTCTGTCATTCCCTTATGTCTGTTCTGTCAACCCCTATATATTGATGAAAAACCACGGCTGTGAAGCATATTCTTCACAGCTGTGGCACGTCTTCTTCACCGCTGTGGGAAAGGCGTACCACAGCCGTGCGCACATGATAAACCCAAAGGCTTCTCAAGACAAACCACCGTGCAAAACACAACAGAAGCCTATGTAGCACACAACGGAAGCCTATGCAAGAGACAAGAAAGCCCGGTCAGATGCGCAAAAAACCGTTTCTACCCTCCCGGGTAAAAACGGTTCAAGTCAATAATACATGAAAAAACGCTATTTAGAGAGAGTCTCTTCTATAACGGAATGGTTCTCTTCCTTCTTCACTCATCATCAGCAGTTCTCCGAACTGACATCAAAGTTAGGGAAGCATAACAAGAACAACAAATAGAATCTACGAAAAGGCATATCTCATCGACAGAACGGAAAAGAATGAACCCTACAATAGGGAAAAGAATGAAAAAAAAGCTATAAACAGTCGGCAGAACGATATATTTCAGTAACTTTGCTAACGTGAAAACAGGCTGCACCCCAGCATAAAAAAATGAACAGTATGGAAACTACCAGACAAAATAAAATAGCCCGTCTCCTGCAGAAGGAACTGAGTGATATCTTCTTGTTGCAAACCAAGTCCATGCCCGGCATACTGATTTCCGTCAGTGCCGTACGCATCAGCCCCGACATGAGCGTGGCACGCGCTTATCTCAGTATATTCCCCTCGGAGAAAAGCGAAGAAATAGTCAAGAACATCAACGGAAACATGAAATCCATACGCTTTGAACTGGGTACCCGCGTACGCCACCAACTACGCATTATCCCCGAACTGAAGTTCTTCGTAGACGACTCACTGGACTATCTGGAACGAATTGATGAACTGCTGAAATAATGTCCCTTCCCTTCTTTATAGCCCGCCGCTACCTCTTCTCCAAGAAGAAACACAATGCCATTAATATCATCTCCGGCATTTCGGTGTGTGGGGTGGCATTGGCTACGTTGGCGTTGGTATGCACCTTGTCCGTGTTCAACGGTTTTCAGGACATGGTGGCAGGCTTTTTCACAGCTTTCGACCCGGAACTGAAAATCACCGTCCGCGAAGGTAAGGTTTTCGACCCGCACGAAGCGTGCATCCGGCAAGTACACGCCCTGTCCGAGATTGACGTGTGGACGGAAACACTGGAAGAGAATGCCATGGTGCAGTACAAAGACCGCCAGGCAATGGCCGTCATCAAGGGAGTGGAGGACAATTTCGAACAGCTTACCTCCATCGACAGCTTGCTCTATGGGACGGGAAAGTTCCTGCTGAGCGACTCGGTGGTGGACTATGGTTTTCTGGGTGTGGAACTTATATCCGAGTTGGGCACCGGCATTCAGTTCGTGGACCCGTTGCAGGTCTATGCCCCCAAACGGAACGTACGGGTAAACATAGCCAACCCCACTGCGGCTTTCAACCGGGAGTATCTCTTCTCGCCCGGCGCCATCTTTGCCGTCAACCAGCAAAAATACGATTCACGCTACATACTGACGTCACTCGACTTTGCCCGCCGTCTGTTCAATTATGACACGGAAGTCTCTGCCATCGAGATGAAACTGAAACCCGGTTCCAACATCGGCTCCGTACAAAAGAAAATAGCAGGCATTCTCGGCGACCGGTTCATTGTACAGAACCGCTACGAGCAGCAGGCCGATGTTTTCCGCATCATGGAAATAGAGAAACTCATCTCTTATCTCTTCCTCACCTTCATTCTGGGTATCGCATGCTTCAATGTCATCGGTTCGCTGTCCATGCTGATACTGGACAAACGGGAGGACGTGGAGACACTGCGCAATCTGGGTGCCGATGACCGGCTTATAGCGCGCATCTTCTTGTTCGAAGGCAGGATGATTTCTGTATTCGGCGCCCTCTCCGGCATCGTTTTAGGATTGTTGCTGTGCTTTCTGCAGCAACGTTTCGGGTTGATTTCATTGGGGGGAGGCAATGGAAGTTTTGTAGTGGACGCTTATCCGGTAAGTGTACATGCCACGGATATTATTCTGGTATTCTTAACGGTCATCACTGTAGGCTTCTTGTCCGTATGGTATCCGGTGAGATACCTCAGCAAGCGGCTGCTGAGAAAAAGATAAAAAAACAGTTACTTCTTACGGATAATCGTCAATCCGTCACGCAGGGGAAGAATGACTTTCTCCACACGCGCATCCCGCGCCACCAAATCATTGAAGGCTTTGATACTGATTGTTTGCAGGTCTGTGCGATGGGGTTGTTCTTCCAGCACATGGCCATCCCACAAGGTATTGTCGGCAATGATATATCCACCGCCGGAAAGGCGGGCGAGCACCATTTCATAATACTCTATGTATTTACGCTTATCTCCGTCAATAAAGGCAAGGTCGAAAGTGAGGTCCAGTTGCGGTACCCGCTCCAAGGCATCGCCAATGTAGAACCTGATTTTATCCGCGTAATCGGAATTCTCCAGCCACGGACGGGTGAAGTCCTCCTGCTCGTCGTTGATTTCAAACGTATGCAGCATCCCGCCCTCCGGCAGTCCTTCTGCTATGCAAAGTGCGGAATACCCGCTATAAGTCCCTATCTCCAGCACCTGCCGGGGACGAATCATCCGGACAAACATCTTGAGCATACGCCCCTGCAAATGTCCGGAAGCCATGCGGGGATATAGCAACTTGACATGCGTGTCGCGATAGAGCGCTTTCAGATAATCGCCCTCATCATCAATGTGCTGCAAAATGTATTCGTCAATCGTCACTTTGTTAATGGATTATAGGTTAGGGATAAGGGATTAGGGGTTAGGGGTTAGTTCTGCGCACAATTATTAATTAATCATTAACCGCTAATCCCTAACCCCTTATCCTTAATCCCTTATCCTACAAGTATCTGTTACTGTTAGGCAGCACACTATCTTCAGCATGCTTCAAGGCATCTTCTACGACATTGATTTCAAGGAAAGAGGTCTGTGTGCCTTCCTTACCGCTACTCAGGTAGCCCACCATGTCCGTAGGACATAAACGGCCTTCCTTCAACAAGCGACGCAAGGCTGCAAAGTAATATTCCTGCCCGTTGGCAAGTTCGGGCATATAGATAGCTTCCACACCGTAGGAAAGGGCAAGGTGCCGCATGGTCTTTTCCTTGTAGCAGATGGCCAACACCGGATATTTGCCACGGAAAGCGGCAAGGTTACGGGCAGTACGGCCGCTGTAACTGTCGGTGATGATTGCACGGATTTTCAGTTTGGTGGTAGCCTTTACCGCTTGTTTGGCCAGGAACGCAGTCACGTCGTTGCTGTTCTCGTCCAGCGGAATACGGATATCGTTGTCAGACAGCTTGTCTTTCTCCGCTTGGGCGGCAATCTTGGTCATCGTCTTCACCGCTTCTACCGGATACTTTCCATAGGCGGTTTCACCGCTCAACATCAAGGCATCCGTACGATAATAGATGGCATTGGCAATGTCCGTTACCTCCGCACGGGTGGGACGCGGATTGGAAATCATGGTATGAAGCATCTGTGTGGCAACAATCACCGGCTTCTTGGCAAGAATACACTTGCGGATGAGCACACGCTGGATGCCCGGAATACGTTCCTGCGGAACTTCAATACCGAGGTCACCGCGAGCTATCATCACACCGTCGGCTACTTCCAGGATTTCATCGATATTATCAACGCCTTCCTGGTTCTCAATCTTAGCAACAATACGGATATCGCTGTTATGAGCGTCAAGAATCGCCTTGATGTCGAGTATATCCTGCTTATTGCGCACAAAGGAGTGGGCAATGAAGTCTATGTTCTTCTCAATGGCATAAAGGATATTGGTGCGGTCCTTCTCAGTCAGAGAAGGCAGATTGATGCGGACGCCGGGAACGTTGACGCTCTTGCGGCTGCCCAGAGTAGCCTCATTCTGTACTTCGCAGAGCAGGTAGTCGGGGGTCTTCTCTACAACAACCAACTCCAAGTCACCGTCATCAATAAGGATATGGCCGTCCACATTCAAGTCTTTGACGAAATGGGGATAGGATACCGAGATACATTCACGGGTAGTCTCCTGCTCCGGGTTGCCTACCACCTTCACGCGGTCGCCCGCCTTGAAAGGAATGGGCTCAGCCAGAACCGTCGTGCGGACCTCCGGTCCTTTCGTATCCATCAGGATAGCGATGCGGTTGGAAACCGAACGCACATTGTTAATCAACTTCTCGGCACCTTCACGGCCAAGATGTGCAGTATTCATACGTACAACATTCATACCTGCATCGAACAACTGCTTTATAAAATCAACATCACAGCGCTGGTCAGAAATCGTTGCGACAATCTTCGTTTGCTTCAATAACATAATCTATATACCTATTTTATTTAATAATCTTTTAATGCCTCCATGGCCAGACGGTAGGAGTTCAGCCCGAAACCGAGAATGACACCCTTGCAAGCGCAGGAAATCATGGACACATGACGAAAAGCCTCGCGGGCATGTACATTAGAGATATGCACCTCAATCACCGGAGAAGTGACCGAACGGATAGCATCTTGCAGAGCGATGGACGTATGGGTGTAAGCACCCGCATTCAAAATGATGCCGTCCACATCAAAACCTACCTGCTGAATCTTGTCTATCAGCTCTCCCTCAATGTTGGACTGGAAATAGTCAATCTGTACATCCGCATATTTCTTACGGAGTTCGGCAAGGTAGTCTTCAAAAGTAACGCTACCGTAAATGGAAGGTTCACGTTTGCCCAAGAGATTTATATTGGGGCCGTTAATAATCTGTATCCTCATAACACAATTTTTTATACCTTTGCGGTGCAAAGATAGTGCAAACCGAAAGCAGATGCAAATTTATTTGCAATTTGCTGAAATGCAGCCTATTTTCGCGAAGCAAAGGTAGAAAAAAGAAATGAAATCAGAAGAAAAATCCACGAATAAGGAGAAACAAACGCTGATAATCAGAAAGTACCACCAGTATCTGAAACTGGAAAAAGCACTCTCACCCAATACAGTGGATGCTTACCAAACAGACTTACAGAAGCTGCTGCACTTTCTGGAAGGAGAGGGTATCGCTATCCTTGACACTACCCTGGATGACTTGCAGCATTTTGCCTCCGGACTGCACGACATCGGCATCCATCCCCGCTCGCAGGCACGCATCTTGTCGGGCATCAAGTCATTCTTCCATTTCCTCGTCATGGCCGACTACCTGGAGGGAGACCCCAGCGAACTGTTGGAGGGACCCAAAATCGGATTCAAGCTTCCAGAAGTACTGACGGTGGAAGAGATAGACCGCATCATCTCCGCCATTGACCTAGGCACAAACGAGGGGCAACGCAACCGGGCCATCCTCGAGACTCTATACAGTTGCGGCCTACGGGTATCGGAACTGTGCAACCTGAAAATCTCCGACTTGTATTTCGACGAAGGCTTCATCAAGGTAGAAGGTAAGGGCAGCAAACAGCGCCTTGTACCCATATCGTCCCGTGCCATCAAGGAGATAAGGAACTGGTTCGTGGACCGCAATGGAGGCTGGAAAATCAAGAAGGACTTCGAGGACTATGTATTCCTGGCACGCTGGGGCAAAAATATCTCGCGCATCATGGTATTCCATCTCATCAAGGAACTGGCGAAGAAGGCCGGCATCACCAAAAACATCAGTCCGCACACCTTCCGCCATTCCTTTGCCACCCACCTGCTTGAAGGAGGAGCCAACCTGCGCGCCATACAAAGTATGCTGGGCCACGAATCTATCGCTACAACAGAAATTTACACACATATTGACCGGCACAGATTGCGCAGTGAAATCATAGAACATCATCCCCGCAATATAAAGTACCGCAAAGAGCGAGAAATTCATTAAATTATGATAAAATTGCTGCACGAGTTAACAAACTGTAATAGGATTTAATATCTTTGCGTTGTTATGTCCATGCCTAAACAGCACACTAACATGGAATAGACAAATTTCAATTACAAACAATTAATTTATACCTAAAATGACTAAGAAATTGTATCTGCCGTTTTTAATGGCAATGATTGTTGCATTAATGACATCGTGCAGCAAAAAGATGGGTGAATTGTCATCAGATTATTTCACCGTAACTCCTCAAGTTCTAGAGGCTGTAGGTGGTAAAGTTCCCGCTACAATCAACGGAAAATTCCCCGAAAAGTACTTCAACAAGAAGGCTGTGGTAGAAGTGACCCCTGTGCTGAAATGGAATGGCGGCGAAGCTAAAGGCCAATCGGCTGTGTTCCAGGGCGAAAAAGTAGAAGGTAACGACCAGACTATCTCTTACAAGATGGGCGGCAGCTACACTATGAAGACATCTTTCGACTATGTACCGGAAATGGCCAAATCCGAACTGTATCTGGAATTCAAGGCTACAGTAGGCAAAAAGACTGTCACTATCCCTGCTGTAAAAGTAGCTGATGGTGTAATCTCCACTTCTGAGATGCTGGAACAAACATTGGGCAGCGCTAACCCCGCCAATGGTGACGACGCTTTCCAACGTATCATCAAAGAAAAGCATGACGCCAACATCATGTTCTTGATTCAACAAGCCAACGTACGCGCCAGCGAATTGAAGACTGCCAAAGAATTCGGCAAAGAAGTGAAAAACATAGACGAAGCTGAAAACAAGAAAATCAGCAACATCGAAATCTCCGCATACGCTTCTCCCGATGGTGGTGTAGGCTTGAATACTACACTGGCTGAGAACCGCCAGGACAACACGGCTAAAATCATCAACAGAGATTTGAAGAAAGCAAAAATCAATGCAGCAGTAGACACCAAGTATACGGCTCAGGACTGGGAAGGCTTCCAGGAACTGGTATCCAAATCAAACATCCAAGATAAAGAATTGATTCTTCGCGTTCTTTCCATGTATCAGGATCCTGAACAAAGAGAACAAGAAATCAAGAACATCTCTTCTGTTTATAAGACTTTGGCTGACGAAATCCTGCCGCAACTGCGTCGTTCACGCCTGACTTTGAACTACGAAATCATCGGTAAGTCTGACGAAGAAATCGCAAACCTCGCCGACAGCGATGCCAAGCAGCTGAACATCGAAGAATTACTGTATGCCACCACCTTGACTAAAGATGCTGCCAAGCAAGAAGCCATCTTCACAAAAGCTACTCAAATCTACCCGAACGATTTCCGTGCTTACAACAACTTAGGTAAACTGGCTTATCAGGCTGGTGATCTTGACAAGGCTGAAAGCTACTTCAAGAAAGCTCTCTCCATCAAGGATGCTCCTGAAGCAAACATGAATCTCGGTCTGATTGCCTTGACCAAGGGCGACAGAACAGCAGCAGAAAGCTATCTGAGCAAGGCTTCCGGTTCTAAGGAACTGAACGAGGCATTGGGTAATCTGTATGTTGCTCAAGGACAGTACGACAAGGCTGTCAGCTCATTTGGCGACACTAAGACTAACAGCGCTGCTTTGGCACAAATCCTGGCTAAGGACTACAACAAGGCTAAGAACACACTGGCTGCTATCGAAAGACCAGACGCTTATACTGACTACCTGATGGCTGTACTTGGCGCAAGAACCAACAATACATCTATGGTAACCAGCAGTCTGAAGAATGCCATTGCAAAAGAACCGGCTTTGGCAAAGAAGGCTGCTTCTGACCTGGAATTCGCCAAATACTTCACTAACACTGACTTTATGAATATCATCAAATAATAAAGGTTAGATTGAAAAGAACGTGCCCGGCATAGAAATATGTCGGGCATTTCTTTTTATTCACACCAAAAAGAAGTATTTTCGCGACGAAGTATCAGAAAAAGAACCGGAATGAAGAAAATCTATCTTGCATACCTTCTGCTTATTATATTGTCTGCCTGCGGCAGCAAAAATACAAATTCAGTCTACCTAAATGGTGAAATCAAAGGGCTGGGGAATGATACCCTTTATATATATGGTACGGACAAGTTCTATAACCGTATGGACACTCTGCTTGTCAAGGATGACAAGTTCTCTGCAACCCTCACCACCGACACACTTGCCTCTACATGGTTGCAATTCAGTGACGGTACGGAATATCCGCTTTACCTGGACAAAGGAGACAACATAAAGATAAAAGGTTCTGCCGCCGAACTTACTTCACTGGAAATCACGGGGAATGTTCCCAATGAAGAACTGACCGCCTTTCAGAAAGAGTTGAAAGGTTTGAGTACTCCCTCGGAGAAAGCATTGGAAGAAAAAGCAGAAGCCTTCATCAACAGCCATCCTTCTTCACTGGTAAGTATCTATCTGCTGGAGAAATATTTCGTGCAAAAACCGCAACCGGACTTCTCCTTAATCAAAGAAATGACAGAACACATGACCGGAGGCCTGAAAGACCGCCCATATGTGGACGAACTGCTTGACCTTATCCAAGAAGAAGAGAAGGTATCCGTCGGGAAAACCATCCCTTACGTCAACCTGCCCAATGCCAAAGGTACATCAATCAGCCGTACTAGCTTTAAAGATAAATATCTGTTGATACATTTTTGGGCATCCTGGGACCCACAAAGCATGGAGGCCAACGCTGCCCTGCGTCGGATTTACAAGAAAGAAGAAAAGAACAAGCTATTCGCACTCTGGGGCATTTCCTTGGATATCGACAGAAAGGAATGGGAAGAAGCAATCAAAAGAGATACCCTGAAGTGGGAACAGAGTTGTGATTTCTCCGGATGGAACACAGCGCCCATCAAACAGCTCGCCATACAAGCATTGCCTGCCAATCTGTTCCTTAGCCCTTCCGGAAAAATTGAAGGGAAGAATATGAGTGAGGAAGACATCAAAAAGAAACTGGAGGAGATAGAGCAAAAGGAAAAAGAGAAGAAAAAGAGTGAAAAGAAACTCAAAAAACAAAACCGACGGTAGCCTATCCTGCCATCACTAACCCCTAATCACTAAAAACGTGCTCATAAAAGTTTTTGGAGCGGCTGTTCAAGGTATTGACGCAACCCTCATCACCATTGAAGTCAACAGTTCCAGAGGCTGTATGTTCTATTTAGTCGGTTTGCCGGACTCTGCGGTCAAAGAAAGCCATCAACGTATCATATCTGCTTTGCAGGTCAACGGCTACCGGATGCCGACCAGCAATATTGTCATCAACATGGCTCCGGCTGACATCCGCAAGGAAGGTGCAGCTTACGATTTACCTTTAGCCATCGGCATACTTGCCGCCAGCGAAGTTATCCAGTCCGATAAGCTGGAACGCTATCTGCTGATGGGTGAACTAAGCCTTGACGGCAGCCTGCAACCTATCAAAGGAGCACTCCCCATTGCCATCAAGGCCAGAGAACTGGGGTTTGAGGGTATGATTGTACCGCAACAGAATGCCCACGAAGCGGCAGTAGTAAACAATCTGAAAGTGTACGGAGCGGGAAACATCAAGGAAGTTATAGAATTCTTTAATGGCACGCAGGAATTAACCCCTACGTTAGTCAACACCCGCGAGGAATTCTATTCCCAGCAGAGCAACTTTGATTTCGACTTTGCAGAAGTAAAAGGACAGGAAAATGTGAAACGAGCCTTGGAGGTAGCTGCTTCGGGCAGCCACAACATACTTCTCATCGGTTCGCCGGGCAGCGGTAAGTCCATGCTTGCCAAGCGTCTGCCGTCTATACTTCCTCCCCTCTCTTTGGGAGAGAGTCTGGAAACGACCAAGATTCATTCTGTTGCCGGAAAGTTGGGCAAAGACGGTGGACTCATCTCGAAACGCCCGTTCCGCGCCCCTCACCACACCATTTCTACGGTAGCGATGACCGGTGGAGGAAGTTTCCCCCAGCCCGGTGAAATCAGTCTGGCACATAACGGAATTTTATATCTTGATGAACTGCCAGAGTACAGCCGTAACGTATTGGAGGTTCTTCGCCAACCGCTGGAAGATAGGAAGATTACCGTGTCACGCATCCGATGCAATGTAGAGTACCCGGCAAGTTTTATGCTGGTAGCCTCTATGAATCCGTGTCCATGCGGGTATTACACGCATCCCACCAAGGCTTGTGTATGCAGTCCTGGACAAGTACAAAAGTACCTGAACCGCATATCCGGACCTTTGCTCGACCGTATCGACCTGCAAATTGAAGTCACCCCACTCCCCTTTGAAGAGATGGCAGATTCTCGCCCCGGCGAATCGAGCGCCACCATACGCGAGCGTGTGATACGTGCCCGACAAATTCAAGAAGCAAGGTATGCAGACATTCCCGGCATATATTGTAATGCCCAGATGAACAGTAAACTGCTTGCTCGCCACGCCCGTCCGGATGACAAAGGACTTGCCATGCTCAAAACTGCCATGAACCGCCTAAACCTTTCGGCCCGCGCCTACGACCGTATATTGAAAGTATCACGCACCATCGCCGACCTGGAAGGCTGCGAATTGATACAGCCGGCACACTTGGCGGAAGCTATCGGATATAGAAATCTGGATAGGGAGGACTGGGCAGGATAAATCGTCGCGAAATAAAAATATAAAATTCCGTGGAACTTCCCAGCCCCACGGAATCATGATCAAGAAATCTATTATCTTTTTATAATAGTAGTTCTCCACATATTATACAGAAGAAATTCTCACATCTTATTCTTCATTTTGAATACCGAGTATCATATACCCATAAGGAGGCAATGTAATATGATAGTCCTCAGACAATACAGGTGGTATATTATCTCCATCCAATAGATTTAGAGGAGTTTGTCCCAGCAAGATACCCGTATTCTTCAAATTCACAGAAATGG
This sequence comes from Bacteroides sp. AF25-38AC, assembly GCF_003602995.1. Lineage (NCBI taxonomy): Bacteria > Pseudomonadati > Bacteroidota > Bacteroidia > Bacteroidales > Bacteroidaceae > Bacteroides > Bacteroides sp. AF25-38AC. Next base: position 107,465 of record NZ_QTMD01000012.1, read on the forward strand.
TTTCCGTACTATTCTGGAAATTCATAATGACTAGGGCCGAAACTTTCCCATCTTTATTGCTTCGTTTAAAGACAGTATACTTACTATCATCATTTGAAGGAATACAAGTGCGCTGTCCCATGGGAGCCAACCCGTTATAGCCATTCTGCAACCTGATTAAATCATAAAACTTCTTCTGGTCCTTTTGAGGCCACTTATCAAGAATTAATTGGGCTATATAATCCGAATGATGATCACCATAATGGTTTATTACTACTGTCCCCATGGAAATTAAATAAGCCAATTCAAAAAGGCGCTCCTCATTAGTAGCTGGAATCTCCCACATTGGTGGAGTAATAGTTGTTGCCCCCAATGCCACAATACGGTCTCTATAACTCTTCAACTTTCCATTCAATTCACATGGGTTCTGATTTCTTCTGGCATTTAAGACCTCACTTCTTTTTCCACCGCCCCAACCATACATATCAAAACCTTGAATTAGTTTAAAATCAAACCTGCTAATCCATTTTTCAATATTTGAAGCTCCCTCCGCATTAGTTAGAATGCCTCTACGATTTAAAACTTTTATAATAGACTCATTGATAATATCGTCAGTAATACCATCATAGACCTCAGGAGCATCCAGAAGTATTCCATCCACCCCCTTATCTGCCCAAAAGTCCAGATAATTCCGACACTCTTCCTGCCACTCCCAATTGTTAAAGTTGTAGCTTGGAATGCGTCCTTCAGCCCCATCCGAGTTTCCCCAACACGAATAGTAATAAGCCTGGGCTCTGTCACTCCAAAACCAATTGTCATTCAACTTCTTATCACTGAAATGAAACCAGTTCCTCTCCTTACTATATACACCATTACGCTGATCATCACATGCTTTTTCAAAGAAAGGAGCTTTATACCAACAATAACCAACATTTCCAAAGAAAGTCAGCCTCATATCCCGTGCATGTACTTCACGGAGAAGGTCCTCAAAATCTTCCAATGTTCCAATAGACGGGTCTATGGCATAGTTATTTGTAGCTCCAAGCCCTCCCCACACACTAGGATCACCTTCATATATAGCCGAAAGTTCAATATTACGATAACCTTGTGCCTGCAATATATCCAAACTGTCTTTTATAGAGTTAAGCGTTTGGCGATAGTATTTGGGGTAATACCTTGTCATACCAGAAGTCTCTTCCCACCACGTTGCATTACGTGGTGAACCAAACCCCTTAATGACCAACGAACGGCTACCTGCTCTACTTTTACTTTTGGCATCCAATATAGTTAATTTGATATACCGATATACACCATTCAATTCTTTTACGTACTCAGTACCGGCAATACCCGAACGACAGTCTGCCAATAAGTCCCATTTTTTATTATCATTTGACCCTTCAATAATAAAGGACCAAACATCTTTTTCCACAAAAGTCTGTTTTATATTCCGAACATCACATGGCAAACCTAAATCCGCACATAACCATTGCGGATAAGCATTATTGTCCGCATACCAAAAAGTAGTATTGTCACCATCAAAGGCCTTCTTCTGAGTATGATTATTGTCGCAAAACGAAGAAGTGGCAGCTAAAGCATTAAAGGCCAAATCCTCAAGTTCCCGACCGCCTAAAGAAACCACATCTTTTTCTGTTCCAAAAACTCGAAATTCACAACTGTGTGCCCAATATCCCTTCGCTGAGCCCAAAATAGTCAGTCTAATATAACGGAATTCTCCTGAAACCGGAGTTTTGAAATCAAATCCACTAATACCATCTGTATTATCAACCAAAACAGCCCAGTGCAATTCATCATTGGAACCTTCAATCTTAAACTTCCAGCTATCATGGTCTTTAAAGATTTGCTGAATTCCGGATAACGTACAAACCTCTTCCAGATCAACAGTCAAAGATTGGGGAAACTGCTCATTATCAGCAATCCAATAGGTTGACATATTTCCATCCAAAGCATCATTCGGATTATGATCCTTTTGCAGCACCACATTAGTGCATTGCTTACCTAAAGCAATATTCTTATCCGCATTTGTTCCATTTATAACAAATTCTTTCGAAGAAGGCAGAAAACCATCTTTAGACTCAAGGACAGTTAATTTTACATAACGGTACACGCCACTCACACTTTCTGCAAAAACATCACCGGAAGCTCCTTTCGTCTTATCTACCAACAGCAACCAATTCTCTTTATCAACAGAGCCTTCTACCTTGAATTTCCAAACAGACGATTCATGAAATACCTGACAAATGCTAGTCAATGAATAAGAGGTTTTCAAATCTACTACAATCCATCCGGCAGACTGGCTAGATTGCCAGAAAGAAGTCAAACTACCGTCTACAGCTTTGGCTGAAGAATGCTTCCCTTTGGAAGAAGATGCCACAGTGGACGCTCCTACCGATAAATTTCCTTTCCTTACTTCAAGAATATCCGTTCCAGACCTTGCAAAAGAGAAACTATCACCATACTTTTCCCGAGAATAGCCATGGAGAGATAGCATCATCACCAATACCCATACAATCTTAAATTTCATAATCATCTTAAATTTGTTTATCATGTTTATTTGAATCTCATAGATAGAACGTTATCGAATTATCCCCCAACTTGAGTTTCATTTCCCCACAGTTTGGCACCATTACCCAAATTCTTTCGCCACTCATGCCTCCATCTATGTATATCCTGATCACGAATAAAAGCTTTAGGCCTTCTATCTTCTTTGGTCGGAGCAGGAGGTAGAACTCCAGCTTCTGATTGATACCAGTATACCACACTACTAATATCCAGTGTCAAATTATTATTATGCCCATGTTCTATTGTCCCTCTTAACGATTTCTCAAAATAAATCGGATCTGCCACAAAGAAACGATACACATGCGTTCTTCCCAACCAACCATTGTCATTATTAACCCTTGCATAACCATAATAAGGATGATTGAACAAGGTCTTCGGACACCACGAAGTATTAAAAAAGTCTTCAGTGCCCGTACCTAACAAAGATGCCTTTTCTTCACCATCAATGAATATCATATCATCTCCTTCTCCATACCACATTGTTGAAGGAGAATGGACATAATAATTTATCCCTACAAAATGTCCTTTACCCTTTATATCAGCAAACAGATAGTTATTAGCACCGTCCACATTATTACCCATTGGTCCTACCAATCCCCATTCGGTTTCACCTTCTGGTAAAGCTTCCGTCAATTCATGATTATACCATGCATGGAAACGTCCTGAACCCACCGGCAATTTTCTCATTTCTACATAATCTACATAAAAATAGATGCAATCAATATTTATATCGCTTTGATTCTCTATCTCTAAACGGGCACCATTGGCAAAAGGCATCTGGAAATAAGAAACCAAACCAGTCCCATTTGTAGGACCAACTGCCAATGGGAGTGTAGCATATTCATAATGCTCGTCCCATCCATTTCCAAAAAAAGCAGCAATCGGAGACTCTACTGAAGGAGTAGACCGTCCATCCCAATATATCCTGAATATGAGATCATTTCTCATAATATGCATCGGGGCAATAGTAAACCAAATATGGTTAATAATACCAGTACCCGGAATATCAACACTCCATTTCTCTCCTGGTTTTATAGGACCTACATTATCATTATTATTCCCCGTTTTATCGGCACTACTTATTCTACGGTTACGGACACCTTCTTGAATAGTAGTCAACCCTCCTAGTTCTCCACCCCTCACTTGAGTATGACCATCTAAAGTTGCGAACATACTCAAAAAGAACAACATAATCAAATTTATTTTTTTCATTCTTAATGTATTAATCAATTAAACAATACACATATTGATTTTTTACTGGGTATTGGAAGACATGGAAGGTGGAGCATCTTGCGGCCTACTTCCCCATTTATAATTAGGCTTTTTCCCCATTATCAACTCCAGTTCCCCCCCATTTACCAGTTCAGAGTGATAGAACCAAGGTTTAGAAAGTTTCTTCCCGTTCAATTTGGCAGATTGTATATACCGATTCTCATTGGACACATTTTTTGCTTCAATTACAAACTTACCACCTTTATAGTATTTTTCATCCAAATGAATGGTTACCTTCTCAAATAATGGCGAACTAATCTCATAAAAAGGCTCCACACAGCCTCCTCCATTCACTTCAAACAGCCCCATTGCAGCCATTACAAACCAAGCTCCACCTTGTCCCTGGTCTTCATCACCCGGCCAACCATGAATAGGGGTCGAGCCATAATATTTATTCATCATTTCTCGTGCCCAGTACTGCGTTAACCAAGGCTTTCCAGAATAATTAAACAGAAAAGCCGCCTGCATACACGGTTGATTACCGTGATTCACATAAGCCGCACTGAACCTATCACCCGGAGGAGAGAAACTGTATTCAGAAGAAATTTCAAATCCTTCATTTAACCGACGGTTAAATTCTTCCCTACCAATCATCTTAACCAACTCATTCATATCATGAGGTACCATCCACGTATATTGCCACGAGTTACCTTCTACAAATCCAGAGCCCAGCCACGACCAACTGGTAGAATGCTCATCTTTATTAATAGGTTCAAAATCCGGCATCCACGTTCCATCACTATATTTCGGCCGGACATATTTCGTTTCCGAATCGAAAACATTTTTATAATTATAAGCACGTCTTGTAAAATAATCATAATCCTCTTCATAGCCAAGAGCCTTGGCAAATTGTGCCGCATTCCAATCATCAAAAGCGTACTCCAATGTATTAGAAGTTGGCCCCTCATAGGTAGTTCCAAAGACATTATGATGAGATTTCTCACCATAAGGCACAAATCCATACTTCAAGTAAACATCCAAATGCCTATTGCCTACAATACCACCAGAAGAAAGTGCTGTTCCCTGTGTTGTCAAGGTCTTTTTAACAGCTTCATACGCTTTATCTACATCATAATTACGAATACCTTTCTGATATGCACTCACCATAAGAGGTATCTCATGCTGAGCTCCCATAATATCACAATACTCCACTCCCGGAGGTCCATTGGGTAACCATCCACCCACTCTGTAATACTCCAATAATGACTCTACCCACTTATTCATAATGTCTGGAGTAGCAAGTGCCCACAATTGATTGAGATTCCAAAAAGTATTCCAAAAAGCATCACAGCCATAAATAGGCGAAGCAGGATCTTTCAATTGTTGTGTTCGCTCATACATATCAACATATTGACCGTCCACATCACTGAAAATAGTCCTTGAACAATAAGAACGATATAAATTCGTATAGAACTTTCGTTTATCTTTCTCAGTTCCTCCTTCAATTTCAATGGTGCTTAAGATTTTTCTCCATTCATTAACGGCATATTTACGGACTGCATCAAAGTTCCAGCCAAAGCCTCCAGACTCCACTTCCAAATTCTTTCGTGCTTGTTCAATACTCACATACGATATAGCAGTCTTAAGCTGGATAATCTCACCCTCCTCCGTATCAAAATTCATAAAAGCACCGATATCATGTCTTCCCCAACAAATGCTTGAAGTAGTATCCACATACCCATTGACCCATGTTCCAAAAGATTTCATCGGTTTATCGACACGAGCAACAAAATATACTGTATAATCATTCAGCAGATTGGTTGGCTCATCATACGACGATTGGGTAGAGAAACCTTCTATTTCATAATCACTGACTTTGGATATAGAAGCCCATCTAACTTCATATGGATATTCCGAACCATTCTCCAAATCAAATAAAATACGGGAACTATCCGATTTTGGAAATGTATACCTTTGAAACCCCGTACGTGTTGTAGAAGTTAGTTCCGCTTTTATATTATAATCATCCAAAAGGACTGAATAATATGATAAAGAAGCTTTCTCATTTTTATGATTAATACGGGAGCGGTAGCCGCTATCAGGTTCGTTTTCTTCTCCCGGCTTAATTTTCAGAGGTCCGGTAACAGGCATGGTCAGTAAGCCCCCCATCGTCCAACTATGTATATGACTAAAACCTATGATCTGATTAATTTTATACTCATAACCACCTCTCCATACATTCCCCTGATTGTCCGGACTAAGCTTTACCATTCCGAATGGCATAGCTGGTCCGGGAAATTGCATCCATCTCGAATCAGAATTTCCAATCATAGAATCAACGTACTCTGTGACATCCCTTGACTGTCCCCAAAGAGAAGAGCTAAAGTATAACAAGAACAATAATATCACCTTTTTCATACTTATAAGTATATGAATTTCATATAAATACTTTACATGCCTACCGAACCTCTTTGATTAAGTTCAAATTCAGCTATCAATTAATTCCACCCCATCCCGGATTCTGTACAAAAATATCAGGATTCTTATTAACTTCATCTTGATGGAACGGCCACAAATAGTGCTTAGGTGCCTCAAATACTCTTTCCTCAACCAAAGTACGTTTAAAGAAACTATTATCACGGGCACCAATATCCATACCATGGACCGCTTTTACCTGATCGCTTATCTTCCAACGATTACAATCGAAATACCGATGAGTCTCCAAAGCTAATTCCACTTGACGTTCGCGTCTAATTTTTTGTCTCATTTCATCTTGAGACAAACCTGCCTTCAACCCTGGCAATCCCGAACGTTTACGAATCAAATTTACATATTTATAGACATCATCCACCGGACCAGAAGCCTCATTCAATGCTTCTGCATAATTGAGGTAAAGTTCCCCCAAACGGAAATAATTCCATGTCTTATTTACAAAAACTCCTCTTAAAATATCTACACCATCCTCATCCAAAAACTTACGCATCAGATAACCAGTAGTTGTATAGTCAGGTCCACCAGTACGTCCATCAGGAGCTCCCATACGGAAATCAATCTGACGTCCTCTCCAGTAAGCACCGCTATAAGTAACTGTTGCATAGAATCTCGGTTCTCTGTCTACAAACATATTAAAAGTATTTTCCGGATAATACCCCTCTGCATCTGCCTCTTCCGTAAACCCTTCTTCAGAATATCCTGATTCAGAATTAATTATTGGACTACCATCAGCATTATATCCTAAAATAGGAGTTGTACCATCTGCCATTTCATATGCATCAACAAGCTCCTGAGTAGGACATAAGCCTGACCAACCGCCTAAACTGAGCGGAGCGGCAGCACGTTCCATCTGGTCATAAATCGCCACATTCTTTGCAAAAATAATCTCCTTATTCCAGTTCTCTACAAACAAGTAACGGTAATTCTCCATTGGGTCACCTGACGGTGCATAATACAACCCATAACCTGCCTTTTCCATTTCATCTATACATGTTTTGGTATATTCGGCAGCAATCTTCCAACGTTCCGCTTCATAAGAGAGGGGGAACAAGTGATTTCCTTCTTTATCTGTAAAGTTTGCATAATCAGGATTACCATTCCACAAGGGGCTAGCCCTATAAAGTAAAGCCCTCGCCTTTAATGCCATAGCAGCAGCTTTTGTCACACGACCATATCTGTCTGCTCCTTCTTTCATTTTCAGCATACCTCCAGCCTTATCACACTCGTTAGTAATAAAATCTACACACTGATCTAACGGCATTCGTTTACACAATTCTGAAAAATCTTCATTGGGATCAAATACTTTCTCTGTAATGTGTATCGGCCCATAAATACGCAATAATTGGAAATGAAAAAATGCACGTAAGAAAGTAGCCTCTCCAATCCAACCGGCACGCTTTGACTCATCCATAGGAACCTTAGCTACATTTTCAAGAAAGATATTCGTTTTTCTAATACCCTGGTATGCCATATTGGAAATATCTTTTAAAACATTATCAGGTGTCCAGGACCCATTATTCATGAAGTAGGCAAAACAATTTGTATAAGGATAATCCAGCTCATCTGCCGCACCAACGAATGGATTGTGCCCCCAATCATTCGTGAAATTCAATTCCCAGGGCATATTCCAATAAATGGATGATAAGAATTGCTCTGCATAATTCTCTCGTGTAAACACATCATCAAGGGTCAAATCTTCATCAGGTGCTTTATCTAAGTAATCAGCACATGAAGTATTTACTCCCAATAATATCATCAACAAAGTGATGCAAACTATATTAATACGTTTCATATTCGCTCAAGTTTAATCGTTCTACTTTTTAAAAATCCACTGCAAGTCCAAAATTCACAGCCCGTTGAATAGGATACCAATTATCAGATTCCGGATCAATTGTGTGATTAATCTTATCCCATGTATAAAGGTTAGTTCCGTTTACAAACACTCTGAGATTATTGATCTTCAATTTACTTACAACTTTCTTTGGCAAAGTATAGCCAACTTCCAGATTCTTCAAACGCAAATAACTAGCATCTTTCTGCCAAACCGTCGACCGCCGCATACTTTGTACATTAAAGCCATCCGTAACCACCGGATATTTTGCTGCACCAGCAGTTTCAGGTGTCCAACGATTGTCATAAATTTCCTTGAATACATTGAAAAAGCCCATACCACTAGCAAATGGCCAGAAAGTACGATCTTCGAAGAAAGTACTCGTACGAGCAGCACCTGTAAAATAGGCACTCAAATCAAATCCCTTATATTCAATCGTACCACCAAATCCAAAAACCAATTCTGGTTCACGAGTATAACCTATTGCGCATTGGTCATTTGAATCAATAATATTATCTCCATTGATATCCTTATATTTCACATCTCCCGGTATTGGACGTCCACCCAATAAAGACTGGTCATACCAATTGTCAATATCTTCTTCTGATTCAAAAAATCCAGCAGCTACCAAACCGAACGGTTGACCGATAGGATGTCCTATCTCGGACAAATTTGAATAGAGTGGATCGGCTTTATCATTTTCAAGTACTTTACTACGAGCAAATGTTACATTCCCGCGTAATGAATAGAACAATCCGGAAGAAGTACGATCTTTAAATTCCAACAATGCATCAAAGCCTTTATTTTCTGCTTTTCCCAAATTACCCCATAAAACACTTGCAGCCAAGAAACCTGCTCCCGTTGGTACAGATTGGCGTTGCATTAAAATACCCTTTCTTTTTTCATAGAAAAAATCCATCTGTAAACTAAAACGGTCTTTCCACAAACCTAAATCAAGTCCTAAATTCGTTTTAACCGCAGTTTCCCAAGTAACATTGTTGTAGCCAATCTTAGATTCAATAATACCGGGCCATCTAATTTGATCTTGTCCAAAATAGTACACTTGTTCCCAATTCTGATCCATCTTTGTCAAATACAAAAAACGATCACCACCAATTTGGTCATTACCAACTTCTCCATGTGAAAATCTTAATTTCAAATTGCTTACTAAATTATCTTTCCAAAAAGATTCTCCAGAAACTAACCATCCTAAAGATATAGCAGGGAAGAAGCCCATTCGCTTTCCTTTCGGAAAGTTCTCTGATCCATTATAGCCCGCATTAAATTCTATAAAGTATCGCTGTGCATAGTCATAAGTCGCGCGCATCGCCAAACCTTGACTTCGATAAGGTAAATTCATAATAGAAGTCCCAGCAGACAAATTATCATATTGTCGACGATTTAAAAGTAACATACCTGCAACAGAATGTTTATCGAATGTGCGTTGATAATTTACCGAAAAATCCATATAGATAGCACGATTTGAATTTTGTTCGATACTATACCCCATTGCCTTATCGTCCCGGTGTGTAATATATTGATCTTCTCCAGTTTGTTCATTCTTGCCAATATATTGCTTTATACCAAATTCCTTATATCTCAATGCTTTGTTTGCGTGATAAAAGTCAAAAGAGAAATGCCCCTTCACCGATAGTCCTTTTGTTACTAAACGAGATAAGTCCCAGGTTAAACCTGCTGTAGATTGTATAGTAGTCAAATGCTCATCAGAGTAACCCGTTTGCGTAGATTGTCCCCATGGATTAGAGCCGATATACGTAGGCAGACCACTGATACTTCCATCCGGATTCGTCACAGGAAATGCAATAGGTCCAGTATCACGTAAACCATTAAAGATACCTGCTGCACCAGCACCCGGATAATTACGGTCATCAATAATACCACCAACACCCAGCTCTACAACCAAGTCTCTAGTCAAGTTTATATCTACGTTAGAACGATAATTATATCTGGAAACTTTTGCATTCGTATTATGAGGATTACTTTTATCCGTTTTATATATACCTGTCTGCATTGAATATCCCAAATTCACGTAATACCGTACTATTTCATTACCGCCAGTTACACTCAAATTGTTTATTGTCTGATATGAATTTTTATTAAGAACCTTATCTATCCAATCCACATTCGGATATAAATAAGGATCTGAACCTGTACGGAATTTCTCCAACTCTTCATTAGACCAACGAGGAGCCTTGCCCACATTAGCCAATCCCTCGTTCATTAATGAGGCATATTCATAACCGTCAATATAATTACGCTCGGCCAAGCTGGAAAGAATAGCAGATTCTGTTCGGAACGAGACTTGAGGCTTACCTTGCTTACCTCTCTTTGTATTAATCAGAATAACGCCATTAGCACCTTTCACACCATAAACAGCAGTTGCCGAAGCATCCTTAAGTACAGACAAACTTTCGACTTCATCTGGATTTACTGAACTTATAGACCGCTCAATACCATCTACTAAAACCAAAGGTGCCTTTTCTCCCCAAGTTGCAATACCACGAATATAAATAGACGCTGCATCAAATCCTGGTTCACCAGATGTCTGTCGTGTTATAATACCTGGCATGCGACCAGAAAGCGCATTTGGTAGTGAAGTGGTTGCAGTTTGCTTAATAGCTTTAGGAGCAATGTTGGATATAGATCCTACTACACTGACCTTTTTCTGAGTACCATACCCTACCACCACAACTTCTTCCAATTGAGTATCTCCCTCTTTCATTATGATTTCCAGATTCTCTTTTCCATTAACTGGCAGTTCAAGATTTCCAAAGCCAACATAAGTAAACAACAATACACCGTCACTAGGAGCTTCTAATGTAAATTGTCCATTAGCATCAGTAATCGTACCGATAATTGTTCCTTTTACTACAACATTTACACCAGGAAGAGTAATACCAGCCTCATCCTTTACGATACCTGTAACTTTAATCCTTTGAGAAGGAGACATAAAAGCAACATTGTCAGTGTCAAAGGAAACAGATTCACCTAATACATTCAAGGGAAATGCCAAACACCCTATAAATGCATACAACTTAAAATTCCAAAGAAAACTCTTTTGAATTTCTGTTCGAACGCTTTTGTTTTTCATAATTTTAAATACCATATTTTTAGTTCAACAAAGAAGTAGATATAGTAATTTACCCATACCTATTACTAAGAGCAAAAGTAGACTATAGAACAGTATTTCGATGAAACAAATGTCTCATTAAATACCATAAACATCCCCTTAAGGAGAAAAAAATAGAATTTTTTTCCTATACAGAACTAATAGGAACTTTGTTGTTTCTTATCAGAATACACAATATATTCCCATGAACGCAATAATGCATTAACATTCTGTTTATCAACCACTACCTTGATATTATGTTTTCCATTGGGCAATTGATAATTCCAGAAAAGATCTAAACGACGATAACGGAAACTTGTTGGAAACTCAGCTTCCTCTACAAAATGATTATCAATATAAAGTTTTGCTTTTATAATATCATCCGGTTGACTATAGTCCCTACGAATCGCCTCACCCCTAATTACAAAACCAACCCCATCTATGTCAAAAGATAAAGTATCAATATCTGTACAGTTCAATCCTTTCTTAACCAGCGGATACACTCCTTCAAAACATTGTTCTAAACGTACAGCAGTAGGCTTTTGTATCGGTAGCATTACCTGATTGTCAAACACCGTCCCTCCATTTTTCTCTATCATTAGAAGAGCATGTCTATAACTAATAGCATATAAATCATCTAAACTCAATGAAGTATATTTAAATTTCTTGACTTCTGCTCCTCTCAAACCTTGCATCCAATATTCCGGAATCTGACTATAGCCCAGCATCACACCTAAAATACCACCGGCAGAAGAAGGATTACAATCAGAATCTTGCCCAGCACGTGTAGATATTTCCATTGTTTTAGTAAAATCTCCATTACCATACAACAAACCAAGAACAATATAAGCTGCATTTATCTTTGCATCAATATCTAATGGTGCAAAAACTCCATCAGGACATCCAACTTCTTCCGAATAATGTTTCTGCAATTCAAACCATGTCTGTTTCCAATCATCCGGGTATTGTTTATGCCATTTTATTACATCCGAAATACATTGATAGAATGTACTTTCAATAGGTATGGTTTTCAAAGCTTCCTCCACAATATACTGAATATCATTTGATATAAAAGCCAAACTATACATCGCACCCACATATACTCCACCATACCAACCATCACCATAACACATAATATGTCCAATCTTATCGCTAATCTCAGAAGCAGAATTTGGCATACCAGGATTCATCAAGCCAGCAAAATCAGCTTCAATCTGATAATCTATATCATCCGCATGGGGATTAAACAACCAATGCCCAGACTCCTTTACCCCATGTAAAATATTGTATCTAGCAGCCTGATTAGCATGCCACAAATTATAGTCTGCCGTCGCAAATGCAATGGCAGAAGAATCAACAGGAGCGTCTAGTCCAACTCTTTCCAATACATCTACAAATGTCAAATCCATATAAATATCATCATACAAATCGGGCCAAGAATCCATTAACTCTTGTACATAGCCTTCATGCCATGGGATAGACTGATAATCTTGTATAAATGTTCCCTGATATCTGAACTCCGTATGACTGCCAAAACTAACTCCAATGGTTTGTCCTGCCCATCCTCCTTTTATTTTATCCAAAAGTTGGCTTGTAGACATGGTATTTGTAACTGACGAAGATTGTTGGTGACAAGAAGTCATTGTTCCTCCAGCCAAAAACAAGATTAATACAATAACTAATTTTTTTCCGATTGTTTTCATAATATTATCTCATAAGTATTCTGCAAATCCAATAGCCTATAGTATTCTATTGCGCATAAATTCAATTACTTCTTTTTGATAAGGAATCGAAACTTGCGCTCCAATTCTTGTGACAGACAAAGCAGCAGCTGCTGTTGCAAACTGTACACAATCCTGTAAATCTACTCCTTCCACCCACTGAGCTACAAAAGCACCACAGAACGTGTCACCAGCTCCTGTCGTATCTACTGTATTCACTACATATGAAGGAATCTGTTTCTCCATCTCATCCGAAACAATAACCGACCCCTTTGCTCCCAATGTCAGAATTACGACTTGTCCTACTCTTCTCAATAGACTTCGAGCAATACCTATCGGTTCCGAAAAGTCCAATGACTGTCCTGCTATAAGCATAGCCTCAGTCTCGTTCAGAATAAGAATATCCACTTTCTCCAGGATATAAGAAGGTATCTGCTTGGCCGGAGCTGGGTTCAAAATGATTTTAGTGTCAACAGTATGAGCATACTCAATCAACGAAATCACCGATTCATAAGGAATCTCCAGCTGCAGCACCAATGCATCCGCTTCTTTTATAACTGGAAGAATAGTATCCATTCTTTCTCCTCGCAATAAATTATTTGCCCCTGGAGCCACAGCAATGCAATTCTCTCCATTTTCCGCAACAAAAATAAAAGCAATCCCAGTAGAGTGTCTCACACACTTCTGAATATAATCCACATCAATTCCACTATCTACAAAAGAGGTTATAAGTGTATCTGCATAGGCATCATCTCCCAGACAAGAAATAAATGAGACATGTCCTCCTGACCGGGCAGCAGCAATTGCCTGGTTAGCTCCTTTGCCTCCATATGAAAGGCAATATTCTGCATCTCCTATTGTCTCACCCGGTTCAGGCAGGTGACTGACGCGGGCAATCAAATCAACATTCGTGCTACCGACCACAACTATTTTCTTACATTTTTCCATTTCATCATTAGATATATAAATTACCATTTAAAGTCCCGCATAAATAATCAAACCGATTCCAGACAAGAACAGAATGAACATACATGTCAGTAAAGCTCTGTTTATTTTAGGACCTCCCACAAATTCTTTCCAAATAAATACACCCCAGAATGCAGCCACCATCGTAGCACCTTGTCCCAATCCATATGAAATGGCAGCACCAGCTTTTTCCGTCGCCAACAAACTGAACAGATTGCCAATACCCCAGATTATACCACCCAATATTCCTACAGCATGTAAACGGAAACTACCTGCAAAATAATCCTCATAAGATGTAGGTGTACCGACAAAAGGATGCCTCATTGCGACTGTATTGAAAATGAAATTACTGGTGAAAATACCAATAGAAAAAATCACCATTGCTGTATAGGGAGTCATCTTACCGACTTCAGGACATTCAAAATTCTGCAAATCCATAGAACTTGCAATAAAGCGGAAAAAGAAAGACATCATAATACCTGCCACTATAGCTATCACAATACCTTTTGTTTTTTGTTGCTTCCCACCTTTTCCCATATTCTTATAGGCCCAAGCATTAAAGACAATCGCCACAATCACCAGCAGAACTCCTAAGAAAAGGAATACCGGACTACCTTGCGGTGCATTAAAATAATTAATGAATACTCCCAGAACCAAAGCCAGCCCTACTCCCAATGGAAAGGCCACAGACATACCTGCAATAGAAACAGAGGCAGAAAGTAGAATATTGGAAAGGTTGAATATGACACCCCCGATAAGAGCCGAAGCCAGATTAGATGCGTCAGCCTGCAACAAATCATCAACAAAACCTCGTCCCAATTCCCCTACGCTCCCCATTGTAAACGCAGCCAGAAGTGACAAAAGTAACACACCTATTACATAATCCCAATAGTAGAGTTCATATCGCCAGACACGACTGCCCGCTAGCTTCTGGGTATTGCCCCAAGACCCCCAACACAGCATTGTTATAAAACAAAACACTACTGCCAACGAATAATTTTCAATGATAAACATAGTATTAGAATTGAATTATTAGAATTAAATACTCAAACAGCTACTGACCACAAAATTAACCTGCAAAAAGGATTTAGCATATAATAAATGTCCCAATAAATAATACAAAAGTCTCAATCCCATTCCAAACTATTTCACATCTTATATCCTGAGACTATTTTACCTTTTCTACAGTCAAATAGTCCAATCCTATCAATGAATTAACTGCCTTTTCATTTTTATCCAGCTGTACAAGTTTCAAGAAATTCTCCCCTTTCTTCAGCTCCAATATACCTAGTTCAACTGTCATCATGCTCAACTTTGAATTATAAGTATCAACAGAGGGAAGAACCGGACTTTCATTTACCTCAACAGAAAAGCGACCATAATCTGGGGCAATCGTAAACCTGCACTTTACCGAATATTTTCCTCCCTCATCAACCACAAAACCTAAATTAGCACAATCTCCTTTCCTACTTTCTCTCCATATAAACTGTACTCCATTACTCCAATTCATCTCAGGAATACACTGCGTTCGTTCCATGCCACCAGTTACAGAAATATTCATAAATTCTCCCTCCACTTTTCCATTTTTGTCAACAGAGTTACTCACCAGGTCATTCTTATGCTTCGCTATATCAATTACAGCCATCTTTTCTTCTGGTTTCCGGTTCGTTTTTCCTCCCGGAAGCATATACCAATAAGTAGTCGGTGCGTAATTGACATATGTCGCACTCTGATGCCAAAATTCCATATCAAAAACAAGAGATTTCTTAAACGTTATGCCATCCAACCCACGATATCTCAAATTTGCCACGTGTCCAGGCTGATAAGCTCCTGTGCCATCGGGTTGGGCAATAAAAGGATGTTCAAAGAAATTTGGCATACACCAAGCATAACCGTAATAATCCTCCGTCCCGGTCCCAAAATGTGACGGGAAACTTTCTCCATCAATATATACCTTTTCATCCCCTTCACCCCACCAATCACCAACTGTATTAAAGATTGTTATAGCATCACCAACATAAACACCTTGACCAGTTAAAGTTACAAAGTTTATGTCTTCTGCATCCAATGTCCCATTGATACTCTTATGTAACCCTGTATATTTACGATGATATTCCATCCAGCCTACGCCGAAATACATGGTTCTCTCATTCCATTCCCAATCAGACGAATAAACAGTAAGAGATGTACTCACTACTTCAGTTCTCAAATTCTCCAGAGAAATTTCACATTTATCTTTATACGGCATCACCCAATAACAAGTCATCATAGAATCTTTGCTTACAGTAGTATAAAACGAACTATAAGGCGAAAGACGATTACCCGTTCCATAAAAATCACCAACTGGACACCAAACTGTCTGATTACCATCAAAAGTAATTCTAAGTATCACGGAACGTAAAGCTTGAGCCAAATCATCAGCAGATAGTTTAAGTTGTATACCACGTATAGCTCCTCCACCCTCTAGAACAATCCGATTCTCTCCCGATAAATTCGTAATAGCCTTATCCCCAGATACTTTTTTTTGATATTTTCCTTCAAGAATAGGTTGTTCCATCAGTTCCCTCTGTGTACCATCAAGTACATCAGCTTCCTTTTTCAAATCATCCAAAGTAAATGTTTTTACAATACTTCCCTTATCATATGTGCGATAGTTTACACTATAAAAGAAGTTCTCTCCGGGTGGACGATTCCCTGCTGCAGTGATACCAGGAGTTTCATAAGTAATCTTGCAATGCTTTGCATAAGGAATCGGTAAATACAAATCATGTCCCCGTTGTTTATAAGGAGTCAAAGGAGATACAGACGTAGATATAGGCGCATCTGCCAGAAAGTGACCACTGATAAGACTCAGTACCTCACCTTCAATAGCTGGTATATCCGAATCATCCAAATAAAAACGTAATATACCGTTATCATTATAGTTGGCCACCGTAATCCATATACGTACTACAGCACCAGGTCCTTCTGCGTCAAACATAACAAATTCCCTACGTCCATCCTTTTCTTCCGTACGAAGAAACTGGCTAAAATCCCAATTGGCAAACCAGTCATAAGAACCTTTCACTGCATGATCTGAGAAACGGTCATAACTGCTGAACTGCCGCACAGTGTAATATGGAGATGGATAATCAACCAATGACTCACGGTTGGTCATCTCCTGCAACAAAGAGGAAAAAGTTATCTCATTACCATTAGCAAACGAAGAAAGTATAAACACCTGCATCAGCAAGACCAAAAAGAATTTACTACATGTCATTATTTGTCATGATATTAAAATTATACCAGATATTTTCTATACCAATACATAAGCTCCCTTACAGTCCATACATAGTCTTAGTCAGTATCCCGACGTCAAACGTTGGGGTGTATTCAAATATTTATGGACTACCGGATCTTCCGGTGCCTCTGGAGTATTCACAATAGACATCGGAATATAATACGAATCAGCCATATCAGTGAGCTGCTCAACAGACTGTTTCCCTTCACGGTATGTCAAATCAAACTCAAAATTCATTTCACCGGGAGAATCTACACAGAAGTTAACTACCCATAAGTTATTGTAAAGCATACCATAAAGTTCATTTTCTTTTTTAGGAGCATCCTGCAATCGCATCCCCATATGATGTCCTCCAAAACTGACAATTGGAACGTCTCCTGACGACCAGATCCGTGCACCATCCTCCGCTTCATATTTCACCCAGCTGTCTATAACAAAAAAGTCCTTGCATGAGTTAGGTATTTGTTCTTTGTACAGCTCATAAGGAATTCCTCCATTGGTAGCAACCGGTTGTCTACAATCCTGAGGAAAAGGAAACTTAGCATAGAATACTTCTGGTGCTATTGATGAAATTCTGTCAAAGAAAATATTAACCTTCGCTCTCGGAACCTCTTTGAAAATCTCAACCTGACGGTTCATATTCTTCACCCTTGGATGTTCCATATCCTGCGAAACAATCCATGAATAAGGTGTTTCTCTCACTTTAGCCTTACTTTTCGGTTTTGCCCACTCCATTCTAGTAATCTCATTGAACTTCTCTATACGTTGTGCTTCATCCATATGCATATAGATATCACCTTGAGACCATCTGTCCATATCATTGAAGTGTACTACCATGAAGTCGGCAAGCCCTTCCGTAAACAACGGTTCATCCATACCTTTCCAGCGTGCAGATGTCACCCAACCGTTCTTATCAAAAGATAACTCCGGCAAATCTATTTTCTTATCAATAATCTCTACCTCCGAGGTATCAAGTGCAAAACGAGTAAACGAATTAGCCGGCATATCAGATACCCAAAACCATGCCTCAGTTCCTCCGGGAATCGCCTCACGACTAGTATTAAGATTCTCATCAACTACCCAGCGCCAAACATAATCTCCCTCTTTAAACAAAGGATATGACTTTCCATTCTCCAAGTTTCGTACAGATTTATAGTCTACCTCCCTAAAACCGGTAACATCCAGTTTAACCCATCCTGTATAAGATGCATTTGCCGCATTAACAACATACAAACCAGCATCTGCCTGCGCGAACTTATTACGTGCCAGTTGTGCCAGTAAATATTTTCCCCGCTCCCACGGACGATAAGCAAAACCATTCTTTTCATTCAGCTGTCCTTGCGTATATAAACTATAAGGTGCCTCTGAAGTCTCATTAGAACCATATGTATGTTCAAAATAACGGCATAACAAACGGTTAATCTCTTTCAATTCATCTTTAGCTCCACTATTCAGTTCTCCCCATACTGGCGAACTGATCGCTTTTGTATGGTAAACAGCACGACGTGCCACTTCCATCTCGCGTGGCATAGCTGCACCACCAAAAGCCCACCAATCTTGCCACTCACCTTCGAAAGTTCTCAATTGATTTCCAATCTCCTTTTCTATATTCCTCATCGCCTCACCTGCTGTTTTCATACGCAACATAGGCTTGAAACCCATCTCATTCCATTTTTTGATAAAAGCAAGCAACTGTGGCATAGGACCATCATTATCACATCTCCACTCATTGGTAAAAGTCAATGTAAGGAAGGGGTAATCGTACCCTTTTTCTCTCAAATCCTTCAAGCGTTTCACACACACATCATATGCTCCATGCATAGATACATCATCAGTCTGTAGAATATTACCATTGCGCGGCCATGATGTTTGCGTATTGGCATATTCCCGCTGTTGTAAACGCCACTCCTTTTCCGCAAAGAAAAGATAACCTTGCCAATAAGGATATCCTGACCAAACCAAAAGTTTTCTATCATCAGGCATTTTCCACCAAAAAGCACCAGGTTGCTCTACCGGAGAACCACCCCAATGCGGATTAATGCCAGTCCAAATATAATGTATGTCACGGTCAAGTAACCTTGTTGCTGCTGCACGTGGGAAACCATTCACATCATGTTGCATACCCACTTCAATATCCAATTGAGACCACATATCTTTAGGAATCCAGTCAAACATCTCATCCCATTGTTCCTTATTGGCATAAGGGTGTATATGAAAAGGCATAGCATTGATTCCAATCTGTTTGTTTTCAATCATGTCTAGCATTGATTCCCGTCTGTCCTCAGAAGCTGAATTCCACCATGAGTAAAATGGATCTAACGCTTCTACTGTCCATGCAAACCGATTCTCCGGAATTTCATCTTTGGTCTTCAATGCCAAATCCAATGCCACATCAATAAAACGTTTATGCAAATCAACAGCAATCAATGCATGGTCAGTATAGCCATAATCAGTATGTGTGATATGAACAATATCAATATACTTAAATCCTAGTGTGTCTTTTCCCTCTACACTGCTCTCTACCGTATTTTCCGTTGTGTTTTGACAACTGCAAACCAAGGCGCCCAAAAGGAACAGTGCACCGATAAATAGTTTGTTAACCATACATTTCATAATATTCCGATTTTTGATATTTATTTTTTATTGAAAATACATACTTTACCCTGAGACCTTCCACTTCAGTCCACAAAATCTTTAGGTAATACCCCAAATTGTTTTAAGAAACATTTGGAAAAATAAGAAGGAGAATTGAACCCTACCATATAGCAAATTTCATTGACCCGATTTTCACCATCCTTCAACAATTGGGCTGCACGCTTCAGGCGTTCTATACGCAAATATTCATTAGGAGTCAAATCAAGTACTCCCTTTATTTTCCGATAGAAATTAGAACGGCTCATATTCAGCATTTCAGCCATATCCTCCATACTGAACTCCGGACTATGAAGATTAGAAAGAATTATTTCATTCAGCCTTTTAATGAATTCCTCATCAGCCTTTGTCAACGCCATTGTATTGGCAGCCACAAAGGGAGACTTGGCAAAAGTTTGACGTAGCGTTTCTCTATTCTTAATCAAGCTGGCAATCGCAGCCAAAAGATATTCCGGTGAGAAAGGCTTCTCAATATATGCATCAGCTCCTAGCTCCAACCCCTCTACTTTAGACTGTATATTAGTTTTAGCTGTCAATAGGATGATGGGGATATGACTATAATCCAATTTGGATTTTACAGTCTTGCATAACTCAAAGCCATCCATTAGTGGCATCACGACATCACTTACAATCAAGTTCACAAAATTTTCATCCAATATACGCAAAGCCTCTTCTCCATTGACAGCTGTCAGAACGATATACTCATGCGACAACTGCCTACTTACGAAAGAAAGCATTTCCGGATTATCTTCAACTACCAATACAGTATATCTGTTTTCATTATTTTCTTTAAGCTCCTCCCACTTCGCCTGGAGTTCGGCAGAAGGTTCCATATTACTGACATCCCCAGATTCCATCGTAATAGCATTATCTTGGGTGAGTGGTAGAGTAAGGCAAAATATATTTGCGTCTTCTCCCTCCACCATTCGTAAACTTCCCCGATGCAGTTCAGCCAAAGAACGGGAAAGCGCCAGTCCAATACCTGTGCCGGAAACCACCTTTCCATTTTCCTCCCCATTAAAACGGACAAATGGTTTGAATATTTCCTCCTTCATTGTATCCGGTACGATAGGCCCATCATTCACCGTCCGAATATGGAATATTCCATTCTCCACAGCCATATCCGTTTCCAAGAAAATCTGCACATAGCTCTCTGCATACTTCATGGCATTGCTCAACAGATTACTGAGTATCTTGGTAAAAGCTTCTTTATTGACATGCGCGTAGCAAGCCCGTTCAGGTATTTTCAAAGTGAGATCCAGTCCTTTCTGTTTGGCAAGAGAAGTAAATCTCAAATGTGTCTTCTGTACTACTTCCGTTATATTGCATCTAGTGAAATTCAAACTGAATCCTTGACTTTCAGTCTTGCGAAAATCCAATAACTGATTCGTCAGATTCAGTAAGCGTTCCGTATTCTGTTCCATGATATTCAGATCCTCACGAGTTTCCGCATCAACATCTTTTTTTAGAATGATATTTTCCAAGGGTCCTTTAATCAAAGTTAAAGGAGTACGTATCTCATGTGCCACATTCGTAAAGAAATCGAATTTTGCATTATAGATTTCACGTTCTTTCTCCTGCTCGAACTTTTCCATCTGCCTTTGTTGTTTTCTGTTATTCCGCTGCTTCAGATAGAGATAAAGATAGGCAAAGAAAATCAAGAACAGTAATGCATAAACGACATATGCCCAAACAGAAAGGTAGAAAGGCGGCAGAATACGGATATGTAAAGTCGTCTCTTCTTCATTCCATATTCCATCACTATTGCCTGCCTTTACCCGAAACGTATAATCTCCATAATGCAGGTTAGAATAAGTCACCAACGGACTCTCCCCTACAGTCAACCACTCACTATCAAAACCATCCAACTTATACATCAGTTTATTCATCTTCGGAGCCTGATACCCCAAAGCAGCAAGCCGGAAAGAAAAAGAATTTTGCTCCGCACAGAGTAACAACTTATCCGAGAAAGTAATATTTTCCTGTAACGGCGAATTCTCAGCACCAGCCCGCATCTCTTTATTGAAAAGGAGAAAATCGGTAATGACGGCAGAAGGAACATATTTATTTTCCGAGAATGTCTTTGGATTGAAGGCGACAAAACCGTCAATACTACCAAAATAGATAGTACCGTCCTTATCTTTAAAACTGGAACGATAGTTGAATTGGTCACTCGGCAACCCATTTGCCATCGTATATACTTTTACTGCTCCTGAAGTTAAATCAAAACGGGCTAAACCATTATTCGTCGTTAACCAGAATACCCCGTCTTCATCTTCTGCAATTTGGTAAACCACATCATTCGGCAATCCATTACCGGTATCATAGCGCGTAAAATTGTCTGTTTCCGGATGAAACAGACAAATTCCTCGTCCCTGGGTAGTTAGCCAGACATTCCGGCGTGAATCTTCAAAAACACTCAGAACCTTATTGTTGGAAAGGCTCTTTTCATCTTTTTCATTGTGTACATAATTCTTCCATTCTTTCTTACTGACATCATAACGAAAAACCCCACAAACATATGTAGCCAACCACAAGTTTCCACTGGTATCTTCCTTAATGTCATACACAAATATTCCTACTAATTCCGGAATTATATCAAAACTGTCCGTTTGTCTGTTATAACGCATCAAGCCACATCCTGTCCCAATATAAATGTCCCCTGCAGCAGTCCTGCAAATAGCAAAAACATTATTGTCATTCAAGGAATGTGGGCCGCCGTCATATTGATATGACCTTACAATAGTTTCCGTACGGGTATCAATTACCTTCAGTCCTTTGGAAAAAGTTCCTACCCAAAGCTCATTCTCTACCGAACACAACCCATGCACATTTGTAAAACCAAGACTCGGAGTAAAGAACTTGAATTCCTTCGTCACCGGATCAAACCTATTCAATCCACCATCTTCTGTTCCAATCCATAACTTTCCCTGACTATCCTGGCAGAACTCACGTATCCGTTTCCCATGTAAGCCATCATTCACTCCCTTCGGATAATATCTTTCAAAACAAGTATATGAATGCGGATAGTAATTGATACCTCCAAAATAAGAGCCTATCCAAACGCCACCTTCGCAATCCTTACACAAAGAATAAACTGCATTATCCGACAGTGAATACGGATCATACATAGAACTTTTCAAATGCACATATTTATCTGTTCGAAGATTATAAATATAGATCCCAGACTCACATCCTATCCATAATTCATCGTCAGAAAAAGACATCAACTCACGGCACCATATCCGTTCCCCCGTCTCATCTGTCAACAGCAAATCGCGGACTTTTCCCGAACTAAGATTCATTTCCTTTATACCTCCACCGACAGAAGCTATGTAAAAGCAGTTATAAGCCCCCGGCAGTACCTTCATGAGCGGATCACCTTCAAAGACCTTCTTACCATCGGAAGAGACAAAAGGATGAATCGTCTTGAGTCCGTCTTTTGAATAGAACAATCCGTTTCCATAAATCCAAATCGTTTCACTGTTATCAAAAACAACACAATGTACATTCGAAGTCAAAAAAGGGAACTCCTTAAGTGTATGGTTCCTCAATGCCTTTGTCTGCAAATTATAATGGAATATACCCTGGCGTTCTACCGTAATCCACACATCTCCATTTTTGTCTCCAACAATCATGGCTGCAGCATTATCTATGGTAGTACCTTCATCACTTAACTGTTTGAAAGGCTCAAAAACATCTCTTTCCGGATAATATATATACAATCCCATATCCGTACCCACCCAAATATTGCCTTCCACATCTTCATATAGAGCAAGTATATAGTTGTTCCCAAGACTATACTCATCTGTCCTATCATATTTGAATATCTTAAATGACGAACCGTCATAGCGGTTTAGACCGTCTTTGGTTCCAAACCACATAAAGCCGGCTTTATCTTGTAGAATATCGTATACTGTATTTTGAGATAGTCCGTCCCGGATAGTAAGACTATTAAGATAATAGTGCTCCCCGATTGTTTGTGCATAACAAGTGAAAAAACATATCAGGCATATAAAAGCTATCAGCATTTTCTTCAGATTCGTGTTCTTCATCGCTCTATTATTTAGACCTCAAATATAGGCCATTTTGCCAACGAACGATAAAAAATGCGTCCCAATGAATGAAAGATTCGTCCTATCCCCCTCTATCTCGCTAGATAAGGGGGATTTAGAGCTGCAATATTTCCTACTTCTTTTCTATCCGAATGCGCGCATCCACCGCTATCACCTGCTTTTCAGTCGCCAACAATGGATTGATATCCATCTCCTTGATTTCCGTTGCAAAGCGCAGCAAGGTGGAAAGCCGTACAATAATTTCGGCAAATTTATCTTCATTCACTCCCTTCTGCCCACGCGTACCTTTGATAATCTTATAGGCACGCAACGAGTGAATCATGGAGTAAGCCTCCTCGTAGGACAACGGTGCAAGACCGGAAGATATATCCTTCAGCACCTCCACAAAAATACCGCCCAGGCCGCAGAGTACCACATGTCCGAACTTCTCTTCATATTTGGCACCGATAAACAATTCCGTCCCTTTCAACATCGGCTGCACCATGATAGCACTAGCTTCGGGAATCTGCATCATACGGTCGAATTCCAATGCCAAATGCTGTTCACTCTTGATATTGAGCACAACACCGCCCACATCCGACTTATGCACCGGCCCCACCACCTTTGCCACCACCGGGAATCCCGTGCGACGCGCAAAGGCAAGCACTTCTTCCTTGTTGTCCGAAACAAACTCCTCCACAATAGGAATACCTGCAGAGCGGAGCAATGCCTGCACATAGTGCGGTGCGATATAACCGTCCGCAGGAATGGAATCTATAATCCGGCGGATACGGGGAACATCCACTCCAAAGAGCTCGATTTCATTATTGGCAGGCCGCGGGGCGTTCATTATCCGCGAAAGTGCCGTGCCCAAAGTCACTTCATCGGCAAAGTTCACATGGCCTTTTGCCAGAAAAGCAGCAACCTCGGCTCCTGCCGTATTGATGGAAGGAAGAATCGGAAAAATCGGCTTCTTACAATGCAGCATCTTCTCGTGCAGCACGTCATACATTTCAAACATGGTCACCAGTCCCGGAGTGCCGAAAATAGCCATTACAGCATCAATATTGTCAAACTTCTCCTCACAATACTCCAGACAGAGGCGCAGATGTTCCGGCGTACCCGTAGCCAGAATATCAATGGGATTCCCCACAGCCGCACCGGGGAAAAGCTTACCCTTAAGTTCCTCCGCCACCGGTCCTTC
Organism: Bacteroides sp. AF25-38AC; assembly: GCF_003602995.1. Taxonomy (NCBI): domain Bacteria; kingdom Pseudomonadati; phylum Bacteroidota; class Bacteroidia; order Bacteroidales; family Bacteroidaceae; genus Bacteroides; species Bacteroides sp. AF25-38AC. Next base: position 132,568 of record NZ_QTMD01000012.1, read on the forward strand.
CAGTTTCGGAACATTCAGTCCGCCCTTACTCAACGCATCGGTCAGCATCACTCCCGGACCGCCGGCATGGGTAATGATGGCGAAGTTTTTCCCTTTCAGTTCCGGCAGTGTGAAGATACAACCTACGGTCGTCAGCTCCTCGCGCGAATAGCAACGCACAATACCCGCCTTACGGAACAAGGCCTCTACCGCCGAATCGCTACTGGCAATGGCCCCCGTATGCGAACTCGCCGCCCGGCTGCCGCTTTCGCTACTGCCCGCCTTGATGGCCGCAATCTTGCAGCCCTTCTTGATGAGCGAGGATGCATGAAACAGCAGACGGTCAGGGTCACCGATACTCTCTATATAAAGAAGTTTTATTCTGGAATCCGCTTCCGGATTGAAGTGTTCGTCCATGTATTGCAACACATCCTCCACGCCGATTTGCTTGGCATTGCCCACAGACCATACAGAGTTGAATTGCAATCCCTTGGTCACGGCGCTCTCCAATATGAACACCGCTGTGGCACCGGAGCTGGAAATCAGGTCCACCCCTTGCGGATGCAGTTGCGGGATGGGCTGGCTGAATACACTGTGATGCCACGAGTTCATAAAACCGATACAGTTGGGGCCTATCAGAGAGGCTCCATACCGGTTCACCGTTTCCAGTATGCGATCTTCCAGCACAGCACCCTCATGGGTCTCCTCACCAAAACCGGCAGAAAGGATAATGAACGCCTTCACCTGCTTCTCCGCAGCAAGCATCTCCACCGCATCGGGACAAAGCGCGGCAGGTATGGCAAGGATGGCTAGGTCCGTATCGGGAATGTCCTTCACATCCGCAAAGGCAGCAACACCCTGCACTTCAGTCTCTTTCGGATTCACGGCACGAAGCTCACCGGTATATCCGCCGCTAAGCAGATTTTTCAGGATAGCCCCTCCGGGTTTGTGTACATTGTTGGATGCCCCCACTACCACAATACTGGCCGGGTGAAGTAATTGGCTTGTTATCATAGTCTGTTTTACATTAAGTTAATGATTCATGCACAAATATACATTTTCCATACATAAAAGCAATCGGTAAAAGAGAAAATAAGCTTAATCCCTTTGCAAAATATAAATAAGTTTACGGAAGTATATATATTTGTGCCATCAATAACAATACGCAGAAAACTACCCTATATGGAAAGCCGTGTCAAAGAGATAGATTATCTGAAATGCATCTTCATCACCCTGATGATTATCTTCCACCTTGTATATATAGGCGACAAGTATCCGTATGCGAAACAAATCGTCTATACGTTCCACATGTCCGCTTTCCTGATTATTTCGGGCTATCTGGCCAATAACCGGAAGGATGCCCGAAGCTTTCTCCGCAAGTTTCTATGGATTTTCATTCCGTATGCCTGCATGGAGGCGGCCTATACGGTGATGTCGCATTTCCTGCCCGTACGCGAAAGTGTAGATGCCATTACTCCTACCGTATTGCTCGACAAGATATTCCTCCATCCGATGGGGCCTTACTGGTATCTGCATACACTGATTCTGTGCAGCCTCATCTATTATATCACATTCCGCTATGTACGGCTGTCGGTTGTCTCCCGGCTGGTTGTGACCGGTGTCTGCCTGTTTGCCCTTTCCCATTGGGGAGGATTGATGAACTTCTCCAATGCCCTCTATTTCCTTATCGGCATGACAGTGAGCCAAAGCGGGCTTCGTTTTACACAAGTCTTTCGCGCCACAACCTTCGCCATTGTTCCATTCGTAATACTATGCTGTTTTCCCGCCAATCTGGATAGGGGTACTCTGGCAGGAGTCGCCATCACCTGGCTTTCCATCAGCCTGCTGTTGGCAGCCTACGGCTATCTGCCGGTACAAGCCAAACGGCTTTCCTTCTTTATAGGGCGCAATACGCTGGTCATACTCCTTTTCTCACCCATTTTCACCATTCTGTCCAAGGCGTTTCTGCCCGTGTTCGCCTTCGACCCTACGGGGATGCTGTTCCTTGTCACTGCCACCGCCTTCACTCTTAGCGGCTGCATGGGTATGGCGTGGGCTATGGACAAGATGCACGTTTCCAGATTCTTCTTCGGGAAGAGGACTATATTGTGTTGAGACGGTTCACGTCTCCGCCCACAAAGGGAAGTTTCACCACAAACTCCTTTTCGTCCTTAAGAATCTCCACCAGCGTGCCGTATAGGGCATACTGCCGTTGCAGGTTCTTCAATCCCGCTCCATTACTGGCCACATAGTTGCGCAACTGAAGATTGTTGCGTACCGTAATCCCTTCGTTTCCTATGGATATATGGACTATCAGCGGCGACTTCTTTGTACTGATATTATGCTTCAAGGCATTCTCCACAAGCATCTGTATGCTGGCAGGAATGACGAGACAATGATGATTCCGCAAATCATCTTCTATCTCCACATGCAGCGCATCGCCAAAGCGGATATGCTCCAGGTATAAATACGACTCTACGAACGACAGTTCTTCCTGCACGGTCACCGTAGCTCTGCCATGCGTAGTGAGCAGATAACGGTACACCGTAGACAGCTTCTTGGCAAACCGGTTCGTCTTTTCGGTATCCTGATAAGCAAGGGAGGCAAGGACATTCAGACTATTGAATAAGAAATGGGGATTAATCTGGTTTTTCAGCACCTCGAACTGATACAGCGCCTTCTCCTTCTCGATGACAGCCATCTGCTTCTCCATCTCCGAACGTTGCAGGCTATAGAAGAATATCTCTATCTGCAGAACGATAATCCAGTTCCACGGCACTACCGGCAGGGAGCTTCTCAGGATATGCCAGAAATTTCCATGCCCGCCCATCAGCAGGAAGTTCAAGATGTACGTCAACAGAACAGCCAGTGCAGTGGTCAACACGATATCCACCAGAATCCTCACCGCATTGTTGCGCTGTTTCAGTCTTTTATATATCAAGTTGATAACCCCAAAGTCGATGAACCCCAGCCCTATGCACAAAGGAAGATTCAGAAAGAACTGCACCATGATATTCGCATACCACGGCTTACCGCTGATGACGTTATAAACGCACCCTATGACAAGCAACGAGACGGAAACCGTCAGTATAAAAAGGAATATGTATCTCTTATGCCTCATAACTTATAACTCATACCACTCCGTCCACCCATTTCAAGAAATCGGCCACGCGACTGCGGCTCACCAATACCTCGTGCGGGCACTCTGGCTCGAAGTAAAGCTTCAAGCGACTGCCGAAGTACCTGGAACTCTTCCGGATGGACCTAATGTTGGATATGCAGCTCCTTGAAACCCTAAAGAAAACATCCCTATCCAGCATTCCCTCCAACTGGTCCAGCGAGTAGCTGATGATATACCGTTTCCCAGAGAAGAGGTGCAGATAAGTCAGCTTGTCCTCACTATAAAAGAAAGCGACATCCGGAGTTTCTACGTAGCGGAAGGTATCGCCCACCTGCACCAGAAAACGGTTCTTCTTGTTGGCTGCCAAGTAGCCGAGTTCCAGTTGCCGATATTCGGGAGCCGCAGAACGGAGGGCACTGTTGCGCTCGAACTTGCACAAGGCTGCTTCTAGGTCGCTTTCTTCAATGGGTTTCAGCAGATAGTCGATGCTGTTTACCTTGAAAGCCTTGATGGCATATTCGTCGTAGGCGGTGGTGAAGATAACGGGCAAATCGACGGGACACTGCTCGAATATCTCAAAGCTCAACCCGTCGGACAAGCGGATATCTACAATCATCAAGTCCAGGCTACCCTGACGCAAGAGCAGTACAGCCTGCTCCACGCTCTCTGCCCAGCCCGCCAACTGCCAGGAAGGGCGCAGCCGTTGCATCATACGCTTCAGCTCTTCGTAGGCGAAGCGCTCATCTTCTACTAATAAATACTTTACCATAAAACGTGTCTGTTATTGCGACAAAGATACTATTTTACCTCTTGTCTTTACTAAAATGGCATTTGTCATTTCAGCGTATACCTGAATCCCACCGTCAGGCGCAGAGTCGGTCTAAAGCAAGGCTCGTCCTCATCGTTCTTGAAGTTATTGAGAAAACCTTTCAAACTACGGTCCGACATACTTATCCCGCGTATCCAGTTACCGCCCACTCCCAGATAAACAGCCGTCTTCCTACTCAACTGGCACGAAGGACTGATGTATGACCTCAGCATGACGGTAGAATAGATTTTCGATTTCCCGTCGACTTCCATCACGGCAGACATGCCGTCCATATCGAGGGCGGTCAGTTCCAGCTTCAGCTTCTTGTTCAGCCAGGTGGCGACGGACACTTTCATGCCGCTGGACATATCCACTTTCAGCTCATACCTGCCGGCATTCCTCCAACTGAAGTACATCATGGGCAGTATCATCGGGATACCGTAAGAGTTCGTCAACCCCGCACCGATGCCCAAGTCGAGGTTCTTCCGCAGTTTATAGACAAAGATGATTGCTCCATTAGCCAGTAGGGTCTTCATGGAAACCCCGTCCAACGGGGCATAGACACCGCCGCCCACAGAGGCTATGATACTCCACTTGTCGGACAGGGGACGGATGTGGGAGATATTCAGACTGGCATTCAGCAGATTGTCCGGATTCAACTCCCGCGCCTGCCCCTTATTATGGAATACGCCATAGGCAGCATTGACGGTTGCCGACCACGCCACCAGCCTGCCCTTGTCGTCATGCCTGACGGAAAGCGGCAGGTTATACCTTCCCGATACCATCATCAGGCTGCCCGAACCATACTCGTTGCCGAGGTCATCCTTCAACGAACTTTCGGGCAGATAGTCGTAACTGATATAGCCTTGCCCCCGGCAGCAGAACGGCCACGCCGCAAGCCACAACACCAATAGAATCACAGAGTTTGTCTTCATGGGAATATGCAAATGTTTTCTGCAAATATAGTCCTGCGGCAAGTAAGCGGGAAGCATTTACGGACGGGGTGCGGAATGGGGAAGACGAAATGCGGAAACCGGAAGGCGGAATGATTCCATGTTTTACGTTACGCATTTCACGTTACGTAAAATACATAATATTTTCGGGATAAAACAAATATCAGGTGAAGCACCCATCAATCTCCAAACTAATTGTACCTTTGCGGAACTTTAAACAAAAAAATGATGAAAGAAGAAACTTTCGATTATTCCAAAGTTCCCCATAACTTCGGCTTATGCGCTACTGACACATGCCCTTATACTGACACCTGCCTGCGCCGGATTGCATATACGTATGCACCCTCAAACAACATCTTCCTATATGTACTGAATCCGAAAGCAATAGAGTCCACAGCGGGAAAATGCAAATATTATTGCTCGAATAAGAAAGTGCGCTATGCCAAAGGCTTTATCCATACGGCAGAAGCCATCTCTGTCGGCCAGTCCGGCACGTTCCGCTACCGGCTCATCGGCTTATGGGGTATCCGAAGATATTATCAGAAGCGGAAAGGGGAAACTTTGCTCTCACCAACCGAGCAGCAACAAGTCATTGCAATTGCCCGTAACTTAGGACTCCAACGGGCGGAGTACTTCGACGCTTATGTAGAAGAGTACGACTTCACATGACGGCTCCGGTCACCTCACATGATAACTCCGGTTACCCCAAACGGTAACTTCATTTACACTACGAGGTAAAAGGCTTTATGTCTTATCCTGATATAGGTAGACACATTTACAAACTAATAAATGTGTTACTATTATGA
>NZ_QTMD01000013.1:0-65905 GCF_003602995.1 Bacteroides sp. AF25-38AC
TTTTTGTTCGCAGCGAAGATAGAGATTTCAATTATGAGCCAATTTTTGACTGCTTACATGTGTAAGCGGAGAATAATTCTTTATCGTCACATACCCGCTTTGGTAAAGCAATGGGGTGATATTTGTCATTCGTTCCGTAGGGGCATTGTTTACTTGCAAAGGAACAAAATCTGTTCGTATTTTCCTAACGAAGGGGGATGAAAGATAATAAAAAAGAGGGGAAGAAGGAAATCTATTTTTCTGTAATCAATCTATCAACTTCACTTATCAAGAATGAAATCTGAGGATACAAATTATCAATTTCATCTTTGGTAAACTCTTTGAAATCATCATAATCACTTGACTGCCTTTTATCGTAAATTTTAGAAAAGATGCGCCCGCATTCAGACGACAACAAATTCGTCTTTACAAAATGAAGTCCAAAAGCTTGTCGAACTCCCATGTGACTTTTCACTTCAATTCCATGCAAAATCAACAATGCTGAAACCATATGAAAACAAGCGTAATACATCCTATTTACAGCAGAATTCCATAGTTCATTATCTATCAAGACATCAACATCATGCATCAAGTCACATGCCTTTTGACGCCTATAATTGACAATATCACGCTTTATATCCTCTTCCATCACAGCAACACACCATCTTTCATTACATTATAATAAAATACAGTCTTTCTCTTTGCTGCCTCCCAAGCTTTACGAGTCATCACAATCGGGCTAATAATAGTACCTGTTTCTATTTCCAAATCATATATTGGAGCAGTAATGACATCCTCCTCCATAGGAGAAACTGTATCTTTATCCACTAAAATCAGAATATCAATGTCACTATTCTGTTTTGCCTCTCCACGTGCCTCAGAACCATAAAGAATAGTTTGAGAGTTGGGAGCAACACTCTTTATCATATATTTCAGACGTTTCACCAATTCCTTGCGATTCATATAGACTATGTTTTTAGTGTTTAGACTACCGCAAAGATAGTTTTATTTTTAAGAATTACAGTAACAATATTCTCTTTTTTGATGACCTCTAACTATTCACGAACTCCCATGCAAATCTCGTTCCTTTCTCCAAATCCTGATTTACTTTCTTTCCTAATATATCTTTCAGATACTTGGGGTGCAAACCGAAGCCCGGACGAACGGAGCGAACGTTCTGCTCTGTAATCACTTCCCCGGATTTCATATCCTCGGCTACATAAAGCGAACGGGAAAACTCCCTTCCCGACTTCATTTTATCGGTAAGTTCATACGATACTGAGCCGATAGCCGCTTCGGCCATGCGTATATCTTTCACCATTTGGGCAAACTCCTGCTCGTTCATTGAGAATGAGGCATCGGGGCCGCCAATACTACGGTCGATAATAAAATGCTTTTCAATCATGGTTGCACCTTGTGTCACAGCCACTACGGCAGACACACTGCCAATGGTATGATCGGACAAACCGGACTTCACTCCATAGCGCTCGGCTAAAGCCTTTATCATGCACAGATTGGCTTCCTCAATGGGAGCAGGATAAGAGGAGGTGCATTTCAACAGCGTAATATCATCATTACCCGCCGCACGGCAAGTATCTACAGCCAACTGAATGTCTTCTTCAGTGGCAATGCCGGTAGACATCACCATCGGTTTCATCTTCTTGGCGGCATACTCTATTAAAGGAATATCCGTAATTTCAAAAGAGGCAATTTTGTAAATGGGGTTGCCCAAGGATTCCAGGAAATCTACCGCAGTTTTATCAAACGGTGATGAAAAACAGATAAGTCCTTCCTCCTTGGCCACACGAAACAATTCTTCGTGCCACTCCCAAGGGGTATAGGCTTGCTTATAGAGATCGTACAAACGCATGCCGGCCCAAACACTTGTAGAATCAGCCATAAACTCCATTTTATCATTATCCAACGTTATGGTATCAGCTGTATATGTTTGGAGCTTAATAGCATCTGCACCTGCACGTTTGGCAGCACGAATTGTTTCTATGCCTATCTGCTTGCTGCCATTATGATTCGCCGACATCTCGGCTATGATAAATGTTTTTCCCATAATGGTTCTTATTGTAACTTGTTTGCAATAATATTTTTGATGTCAGAGAAAGATTTCATCAAACTGATTTCATTAGGCTCAAACTCTACTTCGAAAGTATCTTCCAATTCTATAACCAGATTCAAATGGTTCATACTATCCCACTTTTCGCAATTATTCTGAGAGGTACTCTCATCTACATCTGTTTTTAAAACAGCTCTCATCACATCCATTATTTCTTCATTCGTAATCATAACTTTATTGTTTAACTGTTATTGAATAATAATCAGGTATTGACAAATCTAATTTGTCAATATTCGCCATATAGTATTTAACACCCTCTTCTACTCGCATCACAGAAAAGCCAAGCCGGTCATAAAAATCAGCCACTTGTCTGTTTTTGAGAGTAGGAATAAATTTTGCTTCTAAAGCTGACACACCATCCTCAACCAACAATTTAAATACAAATTTAATGAAAGCCGTTTCAATACCTTTACCTAATATACGACAACTAAGCAATATATTCTCAATACTATTATCAGTGATGAAAACTGCTCCCGTGATACCATTATCACCAAATTTATCTGAAACTCTGATGCAATAGATTTTCCATTGATTATCCAGAAGTTGTCTGACATCAGCCTCAGAATAACGTTGGGTCGTTAAATTAAACTGATTTGTTTTTTGCGTCATCTGAGCAATTCGTGATATATTGAATGAGTCAACCTTCTGAAGCTCAATTTTAATTTCTAATGAACGAAGAAAATCTTCAAAGTTTAAGAATTTGGCTTGTTCGCGTGTACGTTCCGCATTTGCCTTATATTGTTCCGTTTTCTTTTTATCTTCACCGGTAATTTCGTAAACTTCAAAATATTCACGAACTAATTGCATGAAAAACTGCGGTAACATATATGCTTGTTTTGGAAAGTCCGGGACAGCCACCATAGGCAAGGTCTGTTTTACTAATTCACGCTCTGCCGGATTGTCATCAATGAACACCATACTATCAAGACCTATGTTCAGCTCTTTAGACAGCTCCACGATATTCGAAGCCTTGTCATTCCAATTTATACGAATAGCAACAAAATCTTTTTTCCTTAAAACCATAAACGGATTTTGCTCCCAAGCTTCGAATACATCTTCTTCGTTGTTCTTACTACAAACAGATAAAATAATACCCTCTTTACTTAGCGCAGACAGCGCTTCCTGAAAATACAAAAATGCCTTACCTGGATAATCCCCGCCAATTTGTATACCATTAATGCCTTCCTCGCCAAGGACTCCACCCCACAAAGTATTATCCAAATCAAGAATGAGACATTTCTTTCTCTTTAAAGCTATATTCTGTATTTTAGAGTCTACCCATGTAGCAAATTCACTAGTAATTTTAGAAGATATATACATTTGAGAAATAAAATAGAATTTCCATCCAATCAATTCCTCTGACCTATAACGGGAAGTAAACTCAGAAAAGTCAATCACCTTAAAATTTACATTCGTTCCAGCCATATTATACAGTTGGGTATTATACCGGACGATAGCCTCCCTTACAATAAAATTGGCATCAGTAAATCTCGTAGGAAAGATGTCTACCAATGTGAATGCTACAAATTCTTTCCCTTGTGGAACCTGCGAGAAAACAAGCTGCATTTTTCTAATATATGCATCAATTTCGTCAGCCAGTTGCTTCTGATTCCATCTTATGGGTATTTGATACATCCACAAATACAAAGATGTATTTTGAGGTATATATGATATATCTTCGTAACCAGAATACTCCACTTCGTCTGTGCCGAAGATATTTTCCAGCGTATTGTTTCTAAAAATAAAGAATTTCATTTTTGTTCTAATAATTCAATTAAACCGATATCTTTATTATAGAGAAAAGCTACCCGATGATTATTGAGAGCTACTGCTTCTGCCGGATAGCTTACCACCATGAACCTCATTTTACGAAGCCGTGCGATGGCATCTTCTATATTTTCTACACTATAACAGCAATGATACGGACAAACTCCATTCTTCTCAAGATTTTTATTGATTGGAGAATTCTCATCAACAGGTTCAAGAAGTTCAATCATAGGCTCTCCTTCTTTTGTAAGGAAACAGATATTTACATTCTGTATTGGATCAAATATCACAGATGAACAAGAATATCCCCCATCAATGTAATAATACATTGTTTTTTCAATACTGGTAACAGCGTATCCTATATGGTGAAAATGAAAATTTGATAACATGATTCTCTATTTGCGTTTATCTCTAATAAAGCGGACCAATTTACGTATATCATTTCTATATACTGTAATACTTCTATAATGAAGTTCTGAAAGCTCCCATTCAATGAATTTCCGGTTATGACAACATCCGTCGGACTCCACCGTATCACCCAAAACAAAGCCTAAAAACTCATCCAATAACAATGCATCGGTATTGTTTATATCAATTGAACCTACCAGTTTTGTACATTTTGCAACCTCAAAAGAAAAACAGATAATAGTATAAACAAAATCAAGTCCCCCTCCACTTTTCATTTGGGAAGGTGCCATATAATAGCCTAATTCAGCGATTCTTCTTTCATGGTCTATATTGGTCAGATTGAAGACACCATAGGGAACATTATCTTTTGTTACTAACCAATAGTAACAATCTTCTCGTTGAGCAAGGGTTTTCGTAAAATTCAAGTGATTTTCAAGAGATATTACATCTGTATTATACATAAACTGCCTTATCTCAAAAGTATTCCTCCAATCCAATATTTGCTTTAGGAGTTCTTCCGACAAAATAGAGAAGTGTTGGAAAACATAACCATGATATTTATAAACCGCTTGTTTGTCTATTTGTATCATTCAATTGCTAAATAATTAAAATTATCTGTTCTATTCCTGCATCAATTGTCCATTATGAGAATTTTTCCAAAAAGAATGCGATTATCGTCAATGCACACTTCTTCCCAATTCTTCAAACAGATTAATATAGCGTTCACGAATACCACCTTGTATCTGCAAGTTATCAACCCCAGCAATCTCTAAAGATGTCAGAGGTATGGGATTATCCTTAATATTTCCTAAAGGAAGAACTCCTCCAGTAGAGGTTAACAGTGAATAATAATCAGCCTGATTATCTACATACCAACCTACAGCCAACTTGGCACCACAAGCAATGGCTTCGAGACTCACAGTACTTGCTGAACAGATTACCCAATCGGAAGCACAAAAAAGTTCGGCCATCTGTTGCGCTGTTAAATTGGAGCAATAAGACACTCGCCTATCCCGTACCCTCGGCTTTTGAGGTTGATAAGCATCACCTACCACTGCAGTTATCTGGCTGACAGTAGGCAATTGCATAGCTTCACGAATGTAATGGCCAGTAAAGTCAAAGGAATCCACACCACCAAAAGTAATGGTTATACTTTCCGTACTACGTTTTGCACAAGAACAGAGTTTGTTTACAGCTTCTATAAACGGGCTACGCAGTAATGCCCAATCAAATCCCAAACAGAGCTTGGTGTAAGGTTCCACGTCGAAAAGTGCAGAATTGGTCTGACCATGGTTAATCACGACATCAGCCACATAGTGCTTGTCGTGCATATCGTCAATGCACACCAGGCGGCAGCCTTTTTGCTTGATGGCACGCTGATAATCGGTAGTGAAGAAATAATTGTCGAGCACCACAATTTCATCACCTTGCAAATGGGAAAGGAAATCAGCAGAATGCGTTTCCTCTTGCAAGGGGATGAAAGGACATACCTTCTCCATCTCACTTACCTGATATGAGGTAGGATGGCAAGTAAAGAAGGTACAATCGAAATCGTCCTTCAGCATATCGGCCAAAGCCAGAGTACGGATAAAGTGACCGTAGCCGATGGTAGCGCTTGCGTCGGCACGGAAATAGATTTTCTGCATTACATCATCTATGAAGTAACTCATACTTCATTTCCGCCAATGTCCAGTCGGTCAGCGTATCGAGGTCCTGCACTTCGAGTTCGGAAAGTACCAGTCCGGCTGTGTTCTTCCCCCAAAAAGTCCGGCTCTCCACAAAAGGAGCAGTACGAGAGAAATAGAATTGGCCGGCATCATGATAAATCGGCTCTAAATCTTGGGAACGTGCATTCATGTATTCGGGATAAACCATACCGATTCTCCCGTCTACAATATGAAGGCTACGCTGTATAGGATAGGAATAAGCCACACAAGTGAAAACGGAGTCAATCTCCGAATTCATTTTTCCGTATGCTTCCCGAAGCCTTTCAGGAGTGACAAAAGGAGCTGTTGAGTAAATGCAACAAACTGTATCAAATTCCCTGCCTCGCTCTTTATACATCTCTAAAACTTCAAGAATTACATCGGCCGTACCGGCATAATCATTCGAGGTCTCAGCACTGCGCATAAAAGGAACTTTGGCCCCGTATCCGCAAGCTATCTCCGCTATCTCTTCATCATCGGTCGAAACCATTACTTCGTCAAAAAGTCCGCTCTGCAAAGCTGCCTCTATGGAATATGCAATGATAGGTTTACCCATAAAGGGCTTGATATTCTTACGCGGAATACGTTTACTGCCGCCACGGGCAGGAATAATACAGATATTTTTCATCGTTTAGCCTTTATAATTAAATGGGGAGAATACCCGAAAACAATTGAATTGTCCGGCACATCCTCATCTTTCACACCAGAATTTGCCCCGATAATCACATTGTCACCTATCCGGCAGTTACCGATAATAGAAGAATTTGCACACATCCGCACATTTTCACCTAAAACCGGATAAATTCCTTTATTGTTTCCCACCGTACAATTTTGCCCAAAACTGAATCCTTCACCATATTCAGCCCGTCCCATAACGCTACCGACCGGATGATCCAACGTAAAATAATGAGGAAGATTTACCTCATGATACAAATCACACCCATTCATTATTTTATTCAAATAATACAACTTATCTGCCAATAAACGGTTATCAGTATCTTGAGAAATGGTGTTAGCAAAAAAATAGAGAAAAATTGTATATTGTGCACTTTGATAAGGGTTGAAGTATGTCTCTCCGTCGCATGAGTAATACTTATTTTTCGTACGGGAAAAACAATATTCACAACGAGAAATTACCCCCCCCATTTTTATATTTATTAACATCTCATCTTCTTCACTCAAGAAGAAAAAAGAGGAAAGTTGCTGCAAAAGCTGCTTTTCAATAGCTTCAATAGGAATGGAAGTAATCATTGTTTTATATATTCTATAACCTTTTTAATCACATACTCCTGTTCCTCGTCCGTCAGCGTGGGATACATCGGAAGACTCAGACAATGTTCGTAATACTCTTCTACTATAGGCAAATCGCCTTTCCTATTTCCCCACTGCTGATAGTAAGGCATCAGATGAAGCGGAGCATAATGAACCTGCGCATAAACATTGTTCTCGTGCAGATAATTATAAAGGCCCAAGCGGTCAGACACTTGAATGATATAAAGGTGATAAGCATGATAGACATCGGCAGCATTGAATGGAGTCTTGATACCATCTATTCTGGAAAATGCTTCATTATAGCGTCTTACGATTTCATGGCGACGTTCAAGACCTGCTTTCGCACGCTCCAGCTGAGAAATACCCAAGGCAGCCTGAAAATCAGTCAGACGGTAATTGTAGCCTAACTCCTGCATCTCGTAATACCAGCCACCATGATGCTCGTGCAATAAAGCAGGGTCTTTCGTAATGCCATGCGTACGGTAAAGACAAAGCTTGTCATAGAGCTCCTTGCTGTTGGTGGTCACCATGCCTCCCTCACCCGTAGCGATATGTTTCACGGGATGGAAAGAGAATACGGCACAGTCGGCAAAACAACCGTTGCCACAATGTTGTTTCTTGCCTTTACTGTCCATGAAATAGCCACCGGGAGCATGACAGGCATCCTCGATAATCCACAAGCCGTACTCGTCGGCAAGCTTTCTGAACTCTTCCAGATCCAAAGGATAGCCTGCAAAATCAACCGGAACAATACCTTTGTAAGTACCGCGGGGAGAAGCTTTAAGCATGGCTTCGAGTTTACGGATATCCATGAGGTAAGTATCCTTGTCAATATCACAGAATACCACCTCGCCGCCACAATAGCGGATGCAGTTGGCACTGGCAGCAAAGGTCATGGGAGTGACAATCACCTTGTCGCCCGGCTTTACATTCAGTGCGGTAGCTGCAAGATGAAGCCCCGAAGTGGCATTGTTCACTGCTACGGCATATTGTGCACCTACATATTCGGCAAATTTCGTTTCAAATTCCCTGATTTTGGGACCTTGTGTCAAGTAATCGCTTTTCAGGGTATCGATGACTGCCCGGATATCCTCATCTGTGATATGCTGACGACCGTATGGAATAGGCTTGCTTATCATTTCACCTCGAAATTAGGGTCAACGTATTTCTTGATATTCTCGCGCATAGTCTCTACAGTCTCCCACTCCGTATTGTTGTCACTGCTGTAGTGGAAACCGTCGGGAACGGGTACTGCATTGTGATGTCTGATGAACTCTTCGCGACTGTGCTTGAAAGATACGGAAGGAAGAATGACATAATATCTGCCCAAATCGATTGTATCAAGAGCATCGGTTACAGTAATCATCTCCTCATGCAGCTTCTCTCCCGGACGGATGCCCACTTCCACCTGCGGCAGATTGGGTGCAATGGCGGTAGCCACGTCCTGGATATGATAGGAAGGAATCTTAGGAATAAAGATTTCGCCACCCAGGTGATGTCCGATGGCATACATAACCAAAGCGACACCGGCTTCCAGTGAAATGTTGAAACGGGTCATACGCATATCGGTTATGGGAAGTTCCTTCGCCCCGTTGTCACGCTTGTTGATAAAGAAAGGGATTACGGAACCGCGGGAACCCATCACATTACCATAACGGACTACGGAGAACCTGATGTTCTTGGAACCGCTGATATTGTTGGCAGCAGTAAACAGCTTGTCGGAAGTGAGCTTGGTGGCTCCATAAAGATTGATGGGGGCACATGCCTTGTCGGTAGAAAGGGCCACCACATGCTGTACACCGGTGGCAAGAGCAGCCTTTATCACATTCTGCGCACCGTGTACATTGGTTTTGATGCACTCTTCGGGATTGTATTCAGCGGTATCCACCTGCTTGATGGCGGCTGCATGGATAATCACGTCCACTCCTTCGCAAGCCCGCGTCAGACGTTCGAGGTCACGGACATCACCGATAAAGAAACGCAGTTGCGGATACTTATGACCGGGATATTTCTGTTTCAGCTCAAATTGCTTCAGCTCATCGCGGGAGTAAATAATGATTTTCTTTACTTGCGGATAATCACGGAGAATGGTTTCCACAAACTTCTTTCCGAAGGAACCCGTTCCTCCGGTAATCAATACGGATTTATTGTTAAGCATTATAATGAAAAGTTTTATTCATCGATATATTCCCACGGATAGGGATTGTCTGTCACATTCTGAAACTCATCAACCGCTTCCTGCTGTTCGGGAGTAAGTGATAAGGAATCCCAGGAGGCGATGATGGAACGGCCCTCGTCGGCCAAAGACTCGTCGAACACTTCACCGTAGCAGGCGGTAAGCAGACGGAGCTTCAGTAAGGAAGCGGGAAGGGCATCGAGCACATCCCAACAACAGTCCAGCACTTTCTGGACATGCCGCTGCTTTTCGCCATGGTCGACAAAAGAGGCGCTGTAACCCATAAGAAGGGCAAGACAGACATTTGCCTGCTCTTCGATGGTAGTGCCTTTTACACCCGACCGGTACAAAGCCATGGTAAGACGGTAGACCTCACCGTTCCGCCGTGACAAGTCATCGCTATAGACGGGACTGCCGTCCATACCCAAATACATCAGTTCGTGCGCAGCACGCTGAAGAGTGATTGCTTCTTCGGAAAGAGACATAAGCAATTATAGAATTAAGAATTAAAAATTAAAGTTCAGCCGATTACTTCTATAAGATCGGGGTGGATAGTGGCCATGGCAACAGCTATGACACCTTGTATTTCGATAACCACGCGACGGTCACGTGCACCTTTCACCTTCAGAAACACACCCTCTTGCCCCTCAAATTCACCGCCGGTAATCCGGACTTTGGTACCTTTGGACAAGTTCAATTCATCCGGTTGAAAATAAAGAAGATGATCATCGTAAGTGCCGGATACGGCAATGAAACGTTGCATCTGACTGTCGGGGACAATAATCTTCTGCCCACTGCGGGTATCGGTAATATATTGCAGATAAGTGACTTGAGATTTTACACGCTGCACATCGGAAGGACGGGCATGGACAAAAAGCAGATTATGAACGACCGGAACCAAAGCACGGACTTTTTTCCTTTTTTTTATACATATCTTGTATTGCATAGGAATGAAACAGCCCAAATTTTCTTTCTTGAGCAGACGCATGGCATCCGGTTCTCTGCGGTAGGTGGCACGCATAGCATACCAGATTTCAGCCTCTTTCTCTATTCCCATTTTTATGCTTTTGTTCAGACAAGGGTGTTCTCCTGGGGCTTTGAATCTCTTGCATACACTTGAAATTCAATTACTTGCGGACACTTTATGTAGAATACGACAAGCTTTATGCCCTTCTTGTCAACAGATTTTTTGCAGTCATTCATTACCTGACAGGTAAAATGCTGTAAACGAATCTATTGCAAGCAAAAAGCGTTCAATAGACGTTCGTTTTTTGAACGTCAATATTTAAGAAAATTAAAGAGGGAAGATTACTTAAAAATTAGTAAAAGGAAGAAGTTAGAGAAATAATATGCAATAGACTTACTGACAACGTATTATGCTCATTAAAGAGAGTTTTATAGAATATTTTTATTAAACATTTTGCGAGATTCAAAAATACACGTTATCTTTGCGTTCATTAAACGAACGTTTAAAAAACATCTGTCCAAAACGCAATATTTCACTGTATAACAACTAATTACATCCAAAGAAAAAAAAATATCGTGTTTATAGAAATCAGATTTCTACAAACACGATATCAATTAAAAAAGAAATTACTATTCTCAGAAATTAAAGATACCCAATTCCGGGAAAGTAGCCCCCTGCACTGCAAAACAGATTCCGAAGCAAGCTGCACTTACAATCCAAAGGATAACCAGCGTCCACTTCAAACCGGAGTTCATCGGCTGCCATTTGAATATCTGACTGAAGATGGCCCATACAAGACTGACCAAAGGAATTCCTACCAGCAAGATTCCTGCAATGTACATCACAATGGCAGATAGCGGAGAAGTAGGCAGTACCACATCAGCCATCGGGAAAAGGGAAATGAGAGCTGCACCACCACCAACAGCCACCGCTATCGCAGCAAACAACAGCGCCACGAATACCACTCCAAACACAAACAGTATCGGACTGCAGATAATGGCAAATATCACCAGACAGATTTTCAAGAACCAGCCGACAATCATCACCAATGCATCTCCCAACTTCTGCAAGAAAGTACGGGGTTTATCCGACCTCATATAATCATTCACCCCATTGGCAACCTTCTCAAAACCGTCCGTCACCGTCTTTCCGATATTCTCCACCGTAACGGCCTCGCCACGCATACTCAACTTCTCGGCTGCTGTGCGGGCTTCCGGTATAACCAGCCAACACACGATATAGACCGGTATCAATGTCCCTACCCCACAAATCAAGATGACAAGCAGTAACAGTCGAAGTAAAGTTACATCCCATCCCAGGTAGGCAGCCATTCCACTGATGACACCACCCAGCATTTTATCATCCGGATTGCGGTATAGACGACGGCGTGTAGTGCCATAAGCGGTATTGCTGTTCCAAGCACCGGCACCATAGCTGCCCCCGGCACTCGTGCTGCCGGAATCGGCACTAGCACTCTCTCCTTCCGCCTCCATATCTTCCGGCTTTCCCATGCGGGCAATCACCTCTTCCACATCGGCTATCGTGATTACTTGCGAACCGGCCGACAATTTCTCGGCAAAGAGTTCGGAAATACGGCGTTCAATATCATCTACAATCTCGTCGGCACCGGCTTCCTTGCGGAAGTGCATCTTGAGATTACTCAGATAATTATCCAAAAGACGGTATGCGTCATCATCAATATTGAAAACGGTTCCACCTAAATTTACAGTTAATGTCTTTTTCATAACACACTATTTATTTACAATTTGACTATTTACGATTTACTATTTACCATTCGGCGAATGCAGCATATTCTCTGTGGTCATTTCAAGAATTGCTGATATGATTCACCGTCTCGTTCAACTCTTTCCAGGATATTTCCAGTTCACCGAGAAAGACTTCTCCTTTTTCCGTCAACCGGTAATACTTACGTGGAGGACCTTGCGTAGACTCAATCCATTCATAACCCAGCAAGTCGTCGTTCTTCAGACGGGTGAGCAACGGATAAAGTGTACCTTCCACTACAATCAGTCTGGCTTCTTTCAACTTCTGAATGATATCCGAAGCGTAAGCCGGCTCCTTGTGAAGCAGCAGCATGATGCAATATTCAAGCATGCCCTTGCGCATTTGCGACTTTACATTGTTTACATCCATAATGGTATTTACTATTTGACAATTTACGATTTACTATTTGGCTGCGCAATAGAGTAATGAGTGTCCTTATTCATTCTATTGTTGTTCCTTGTATGGCACAAATATATGTATTATACTAGTACCTTGCATTACAAAGTACTTTATATTAAACATTATTAACAAGAAAAGTAGTTCACGCTACTCTATAACATCAGTAACGTGAACAGAGAGGAAGAGGGATATTTACCGATGGATAACAATTTTATCCAATATACCGGTCAGACTCGCAATTGCTACTCCGTAGTTGGTTATGGGGATGTGCTGTGCGCAAGCATGGGCTATACGATTGAGAACGTACTTCCGGTTGAACATGCAAGCGCCGCAATGGATAATTAAATCATATCGGGACAAGTCTTTGGGAAAGTCATTTCCAGAGACAAAGTCTATCTGCAATTCCTCGCCGATGCGCTTTCGTAGCAGGCGGGGAATTTTGACGGTGCCGATGTCCTCGGTCAGCGGGGCGTGGGTGCAGGCTTCGGCTATCAGTACACGCGATTGGGGTGTCAGACTATGAATAGCGGCAGCTCCCTCTACAAAGGCATTGATGTCTCCTTTGTAACCGGCAAAAAGAACCGAGAAGGAAGTAAGACTACTTTCGGCAGGCTTTTGTTGATAGACGATGGGGAATACTTGTGAATCGGTGATTATCAGCTTAGGCGGACGGACAAGGGCTTGCAGGGAGGCTTGCAGCTTGTCGGTGGTGCAGCTCATCACTAAGCACTTTTTATCCAACAGTTCGCGGATGGTCTGCACTTGCGGAAGAATGAGACGACCTTTGGGGGCTTGTATATCCTGGGGCATCACCAGCAGGACGACATCTCCTTCACGTACCAAATCGCCCGTGATAGTCTGCTCACCAAAATTCTCGGGAAACTTTTCGAGGATAGCATCGAAAATGCCTTGAATGCCGGTACCCTCTTTGGCACTGACCACAACGGGAGCCTGCCCGCACTCCTTTTCAATCCGAAGCACCACGGAAGCGGTGTCTTGACGGGAATCGGCTTTATTCAGTATCAGTATCACGGGGATTTCGCGCGCTGCCAGCAGCTTTAGCCATTGCTGTTCCAGCGTTCCGTCAGCTTCATAAAGCAAGAGGGCGATGTCCGCTTTCTCCACCGTCTTTAAGGTACGCTCCACGCGCATACCGCCCAGTTCGCCTTCGTCGTCATCAAAACCGGGGGTATCGATAAAGAGGCACGGGCCCAAAGGATATACTTCCATGGCTTTGGTCACGGGATCGGTAGTAGTGCCGGGCGTTGCGGATACCAATGCCGTGTCTTGCCCGGTCAAGGCATTGACAAGGCTGGACTTTCCGCTGTTCCGTCGTCCAAAGACGGCAATGTGCAGGCGGTTGGAACGAGGTGTATTATTCATAAATCCGAAATCTAAAATCTAAAGTCTCTTTTCCCCTCCCCTATCTCCTGAAGATTACGTTCGGCTATCGCCCGTATCTTGGGGTTCGGGATATGCTCCATCTCCTCACGAATCAGCTGTATGCCCTTCTCCTTGGTTTCGGAGGAGGCATAGTCTTCCAGATATTCTTTTAATGTCATCAGTGCATTGGGCTGGCAGCAGTTTGCTATCTGTCCGCGCTTGACGAGCGACATGAAGCGGTCTCCGGTACGTCCCTCGCGGTAGCAGGCGGTGCAGAAACTGGGGATATGCCCCAAGTCGAGCAGCCAGCTCACCACTTCATCCAGCGTGCGCCGGTCGCTCACATCGAATTGGGAGGAATCTTCCTCTTTGGCTTCCGGCACGGCATAACCTCCTACGCTGGTGCGTGAACCGCCGCTTATCTGCGAAACGCCCAGTTCGAGCACCCGACGGCGTACGGCTTCCGACTCACGGGTGGAAATAATCATTCCCGTATAAGGCACCGCAATGCGCGCCACTGCCACAATACGGCAGAACATCTCATCCGAGATGGCATCGGGAAAATCCTCGGTCGAAATATCATCTGCCGGACAGATACGCGGCACGCTGATGGTATGCGGACCCACGCCAAAGGTAGCTTCCAGATGTTCGGCATGCATCAGCAGTCCTACGAAGTCATAACGATAGGTGTTCAGACCGAACAATACACCGATACCTACGTCGTCGATGCCACCCTCCATAGCACGGTCCATCGCTTCGGTGTGGTAGGCATAATTACTTTTCGATCCCGTGGGATGCAAGACTTCGTAATGCTCTTTGCTGTAAGTCTCCTGAAAAAGGATATAAGTGCCGATACCTGCCTCTTTCAGCAACCGATAGTTTTCCACTGTAGTGGCGGCTATGTTGACATTCACCCGGCGGATGGCCCCGTTCTTGTGGTGGATGCTGTAGATGGTGCGGATAGACTCTAAGATATAGTCGATAGGGTTGTTTCGAGGGTCTTCTCCGGCTTCCAGCGCCAGGCGTTTATGCCCCATGTCCTGCAAGGCGATAACCTCGCGGCGTATCTCCTCTTGCGAGAGTTTCTTGCGGGGGATGGTACGGTTCTTGGCATGATACGGGCAATAGACGCAACCGTTCACGCAATAGTTGGAAAGGTAAAGCGGGGCAAACATCACAATGCGGTTGCCATAGAATTTCCGTTTGATTTCACGTGCCAGATGATAGATGCGCTGCACCAGTTCCGGCTCGTCACATTCCAGCAGCAGGGCCGCCTCCCGATGGGAAAGTCCCTGGCACAAAGCAGCCTTGTCAATCAAACTTTCGATGAACGGACGGTTGTTGCGGTTTGCCTGCGCATACTCCAATGTATCCAATATCTCCTGGTGATTGATGAATTCTTCTGCTTGTCTTGACTTTATGTTATACACTTCGTAAATTGACAATTGGTAATTAAAATAAAGAATGAAGATTTGAAAATTATCAATTATCAACGGTCAATTCTCCATTCTCATAATCTCCTCTCTCTTTTGATACCTCGTAGCCTATCCCTTTCAGTTGTTCCTCCAATTTTTGCAAACCTTCTGCCGCTTCGGCACCCGCAGAAGCTTTGTTATCATAAAGGGAGTACTTCGTCCGCTGATGAGAAGGCGAAAGATTAGGCATCACGACATTGGCGCCAGCCAATATTCCCCGTTCCCGTCCGTTCGGAGCAAGTGTGGCCAGGGCAGTGGTAGCAGGTATCAGTGCCGCGGGATACATCAGCCGGAAGATAGAAAGCAACTTCAGCGTCAACTCCATATCTCCCGGCGGAAAAGAGGAAAACGGAGTATCGTGATGCGGAAGAAAAGGTCCCATGCCTATCATCTCCGGCTGAAACCGTTCGATGAAGAGAATATCTTCTACCAGATGGTCCACCGTCTGGTAAGGACTGCCTACCATGATTCCGGTTCCCACTTGATAGCCTATCTCTTTCAGCCAGTCCAAGCATTGCAACCGATGGGAAAGGGACACCTCAGCAGGATGAAGCCGGTGATAATGCCCTTCGTTGCAGGTTTCGTGCCGCAACAGATAGCGGTTGGCACCTGCCAGGAAGAAACGTTCGTAGGCTTCCCGCGATTTTTCGCCCAAAGATAAGGTAATGGCACAATCCGGGAAGGATTGCCGGATGGCGGCAACTGTCTCCACCATCCCCTCATCCTTCACCGCCGGCGCTTCGCCCCCTTGCAGCACAAAGGTACGGAAGCCCAACCGATAGCCTTCATGGCAACACGAAAGAATCTCCTCCTGCGTCAGCTCATAACGGGTTATGTTCCGGTTCTCCTTCCGTATGCCGCAATAGTAGCAGTTATTGCGGCAACGGTTGGTTATCTCAATCAGTCCGCGAATGAAGATTTTATTGCCAAAGCGGGCAAGCGCTTCTTCCCGGGCAAGCTCCTGCAGGTAGGCTGCAAGTTCTGTGTCCCGGCAAAGAAGCAAGGCTTTATACTCTTCGGCATCCAGCCTGCGATTGCTCCACAGTTTGTCAATCAAATGCTTCATATAAACGGACAAAGGGTTAATACGTCTCTTTCCTCTTTGCCAACTCCTGCGTCAGCTGGCGCTTTCCGGCAGTTATTTCATTATGCGAACATGGCCCGGTAATACAACCGCCCTCGCAAGCCATCACTTCAATAAATTGCCCCGGAGCCTTGCCCGACTTGGCGTAAGCACGCAACGCACCGATAGCCTTCTTATCCAGATTAGCCACTTGTACGGCATTGATTTTATCTGCCTCTTCCTTCAGATAGGCTTTCACGGCACCCATCACGCCTCCTGCCTGCGCAAAACCATGCGCCTCGCGCACGGAAGTAAAACTCATGGAATAGGGCTTTGCCTGCTCCATCTGAATATCCAGCCCGGCAAGCACGGAAGCCACCTCCTCGAAAGTCATGATAAAGTCCACCGCCTCGTCGCGCTGCGCCTCTTTGCGCTTGGCAACGCAAGGACCTATGAAGACCACCTTCGCATCCGGATACTTCTTTTTAGCAATGCGGGCAGCATAATACATTGGCGAACCGGTGCCCGACACGTAAGGCTTCATGGCAGAAATATGCTTGTTCACCAACTCTATATAAGACGGACAACAGGAAGTCGTCATAAACTTCTGACCCTCCTCCAGCTTCTCAATCAGCTCGTGCGCCTCGTTGCTGACGGTATCCATCGCTCCCTGAGCCACCTCGATGACATCCGTAAAACCGACTTGTTTCAATGCGCCATATACTTGTTCAATAGTCGTCTTGAACTGCCCCAGGATGGACGGAGCCACGATAGCCACCACCTGCTCACCCTTGCGGATTCTGTGCAACACGTCGAACACCTGCGATATTTCGAAAATTGCTCCGAATGGACATGCATTGAGACACTTTCCGCAATAGATACATTTGCTTTCGTCAATATGCTCTATCCCCTTCTCATCCTTACTGATGGCTTTCACGGGACAAGCCTCCTCACAAGGTACGGGAATATAAACAATGGCATGGTAGGGACAACTCTTATGGCAGATGCCGCAACTGATACACGCATCATGGTCAATCCATGCCTGCCCACTCTCCTTGACGTGCACTGCCTTCTTGGGACAATTCACCTGGCAACTGCGTGCCGTACATCCGCGGCAGAGGTTCGTAATCTCGTAGTTAATCTGCACACATGCCGAACAAGCTTCGTCAATCACACACATGATATTGTCTTTCGGCCTGCCATTTTCCGCTCTGTCCAGTGCACGGGCAGCGTACTCCGACAAGGGGGTCAGCTCATCCGTCTCGTCCTCCATATCGAGTCCCAGAAGCGGCAATGACTTGTACTTCCACACCGCGCGCTCTTTGTGCACACAGCAGCGTCCCGCGTGCTTGGACCTCTTCGGACTCAGCTCGATGGGCAGCCGGTCTATTTTATCCACAAGTTCGTTGTTATTCCACAGCTTTACCAGTTCCTTCAGCAATCTGTGGCGGACAATCATAATGTTGCTCGTAAATGCCATAATTTTTAAAATCAGAATTAGTTAGTTCGGTAACGGTCTGCAAAGATAACGATTGTTTCACAAAAAAGGCTTAACTTTACACCCCAAACAGTATAAATACAACCGATATGTTTACCATAAGAAAAGCAACGACAGCAGACTGCGCACTGATTCAGAAACTTGCGCAGCAAATATTTCCCGTCACGTATAAGGATATCCTTACTCCCGAGCAGACCGACTACATGATGGAATGGATGTATTCATTGGACAATATCCGTAAACAAATGGAAGAGGAAGGCCACGTCTATTTCCTGGCTTACGAAGAATGTGAAGCGGCGGGCTATGTGTCCGTACAGCAGCAAGGAGAAGATTTATTCCACCTGCAAAAGATTTATGTGCTCCCCTATTACCAGGGTGCACATTGCGGCAGTTTCCTCTTTCGCGAAGCCATCAAGTACATCAAGGAAGTACATCCCGGCCCTTGTCTGATGGAATTGAATGTAAACCGTAACAACAAGGCACTGCAGTTTTATGAACATATGGGAATGTGGAAACTCCGTGAAGGGGATTTCCCGATAGGAAACGGATATTACATGAATGACTACATCATGGGACTGGAAATCTGAGTCCCGGCATTAAAAGCCCTCCAAAAACTAAAGGCTGCGCAATGTTCGTAATGAACTGCGCAGCCTTTAGTTTTATCTTTCGTTTCCGATTACTTCGCCACCTTTTCAAGCCATTTCAGCATGAACAGCATGGTGAACATCGAAATGCAGCACGCTACTACAAATACCGTCCACGTCATCCAGATAGGAATACTTTCGTAGAGGATAGCACCGATAACGAGCAACTGATTACCAATGGCAGTAGCGCCGAGCCAACCGCCCTGCATGATACCCTGATATTTGGGAGGAGCCACCTTGGACACGAATGAAATGCCCAACGGAGAAATGTACAATTCGGCAACAGTCAATATCAGATAGGTAACCATCAGCAACAGCGGAGTCACCTTCACCGGAGAGGTACCCAAAGCGATTATATCCTTGTGCATCGGCAAGTTGCTTACATAAGAACCGATAGCCATTATAAGGAAGCCGGTGGCAGCAATACCCATACCGATGGCAATCTTCCGCGGAGTGGAAGGCTCTTTACCCTTGGCACGCTGTGCTGCAAAGACAGCCATGATGACCGGTGTCAGAGATACAACGAAAATCGGGTTCAAAGACTGGAACAGCTCAGCTGAAATAGCCATGCCGAATAAATTCAAATCTGTATATTCCTTGGCAAAATACGTCAGTGTCAACCCATTCTGATGGAACGAGAACCAGAAGAAAATTACCACACCGAATACGGCAAACAATGCATACATGCGCTGTCTTACCTCTTGTGCGCTCATCTCCACTGCAGTGGCATCGCCCGCTTTTGCAGCCACCTTCTTGCTGGGATCGGGGAATTTCTTTCTGTTGATGACGAAAATTACCAAAGAAAGAACCATAGCCAGGATAGCTACACCGAATGCATAATGGAAACCGGTGGTAAACACGTTCAGATATTCATTGGCAAATACCGTCATATCCGTTACGGGTGTTCCGGAAATAGTGGCTTTCGTTGCCAGTGCACTATAAGTGTCCACAGCTTCGGGAGTCAGCGTTCCTGCCAGATGTCCGTGGCAAAGGGCAGGCAGGTCGGCATCATAATTGTAGCCGAATGTGGACAGCCACCAGTTACGTACGCCTACTGCGGCAAACGGAGCAAAGATGGCACCTACATTGATGAACATATAGAATAAGGAGAAACCAGAATCACGCATGCTGGAATATTGGGGATTGTCGTACATCTGCCCTACCAGCGCTTGAAGATTTCCCTTGAAAAGACCATTTCCGAAAGCAATGACAAACAAGGCCGCACAAGTAATCACCAAAAACAAGGTTTTATTGGCAACCGGTGTAGGAGACGGGATGGCAAGCATCAAGTAGCCTACCGCCATCAAGACAATGCCGGTAAAGATGGTACCTTTGTAATTACGGGTTCTGTCGGCAATAATACCACCTATCAATGCAAGAATGTAAATAGAAAAATAAAATGTTGAGTAGATCAAACCTGCCTCTTTTCCATCCAGTCCGAACTTGGCTTGCAGAAAAAGTACAAGAATGGCCATCATGGTATAAAAGCCGAAACGCTCGCCCAAATTAGCAAAGGATGCGGCAATCAGACCTTTAGGGTGTTTGTTGAACATAAAAATTAGTTTTTAGAATTAGTAATTGGATTGATTTCTTGAATAATTCCTGCAAATATATAAATTCTATTGAACATTTCCTTATAAAATTAAAATATCTCGGCAGAAATAGAAGATTTATTCATTAAAAAGAACACAAACTTCTGCACGCACTTCTTTTACCAAATCCTTCGGGTCCAGTTTAAGCTGCAAACCACGTTGTCCGGCACTGATATAAATATACGGAAACCGCAGGCACGTTTCATGGATATAGGTAGGGAAAGGCTTCTTCATGCCGATGGGCGAACAGCCTCCGCGGACGTAGCCAGTCAGAGGTAAAAGTTCCTTAACCGGAATGAGGTCACACTTCTTGTTGCCCGATGCCTTTGCCGCCAGTTTCAAATCCACTTCGTGCTCACCCGGGATGACGCAGACAAAGTAGCCGGATTTATCACCGTGAAGAATAAGTGTCTTGAACACGCAGTTGATGTCCTCGCCCAAACTGGCGGCTACATGTACGGCGCTCAAATCGTTCTCATCCACCTCGTAGGGAATGAGTTCATAGGCTATCTTGGCTTTGTCGAGCAGCCGCGCTGCATTCGTCTTATTAATTTTCACCATAACAAGTTACAAAATTAGTAATTAGTAATTATCCCCCAGCTCTTCACGCAGGAATTTCGGAGTATAGCCTTTCTCGCTCTTCGCCACCTCTTCGGGTGTTCCGCAGGAGAGGAGTTCCCCTCCCCCCTTGCCACCTTCGGGACCCATATCAATGATGTAGTCCGCCATCTTAATGACATCGAGATTATGCTCTATGACGATGACGGTGTTTCCTTTGTCAACAAGTTTGTTCAGTACATTCATCAGTACACGGATATCTTCAAAATGAAGTCCGGTGGTAGGTTCGTCGAGGATATAGAGTGTCTTGCCCGTATCACGCTTGGAGAGTTCCGTAGCCAACTTTACGCGCTGGCTCTCACCTCCGGAGAGCGTGGTGGAGGACTGTCCCAGCTTGATATAGCCCAATCCCACTTCCTGGATAACCTTAATCTTATTCAATATCTGGGGCACATTCTCGAAGAACTCCACCGCACGGTTGATGGTCATATCCAGCACATCGGCAATGGACTTGCCTTTAAAGCGCACTTCCAGCGTCTCGCGGTTATAGCGTTTGCCGTGGCACACCTCGCAAGGCACATACACATCCGGCAGGAAATTCATCTCAATACATTTGTAGCCGTTGCCCTGGCAAGCCTCGCAGCGTCCGCCACTGACGTTGAAGGAGAAGCGTCCCGGCTTGTACCCGCGTATCTTCGCTTCGGGCAGGCCGACAAACAGATTGCGGATATCCGAGAACACACCCGTATAGGTGGCAGGATTGGAGCGCGGCGTACGTCCCAAGGGAGACTGGTCTACATTTACCACCTTGTCTATATGCTCCAACCCTTCAATGCTGTCATACTCCAAAGGGTCTTGAAGGGAGCGGTAGAACTTCTGCGAAAGAATAGGCTGCAACGTCTCGTTGATAAGTGTGGATTTGCCACTGCCAGACACACCGGTAACACAAATCAGCTTGCCCAACGGAAACTCCACATCCACATTCTTCAGATTATTGCCTTTGGCGCCTCGTAGCCACAGACTGTGCCCATTGCCCTCGCGACGCTTGGCAGGCACCTCGATGGCACGTTCTCCATTCAGATATTGGGAGGTCAGCGTATGCGTCCGGAGCATTTCGCGGGGAGTGCCAGCAAAGACGACATCCCCTCCCAGCCTACCGGCTTTCGGCCCCATATCAATGACATAATCGGCGGCGAGCATCATATCCTTGTCATGCTCCACCACAATGACGGAGTTGCCAATGTCACGCAGTTCCTTCAAAGAGTGTATCAAGCGCTGGTTGTCACGCTGGTGCAGGCCGATACTCGGCTCGTCCAATATATAGAGCACATTCACCAGCTGAGAGCCTATCTGCGTAGCCAGGCGGATACGCTGGCTCTCTCCACCGGAAAGGCTGACGGAACTGCGGTTCAGCGACAGATAATCCAGACCGACATCGAGCAGAAACTTGAGCCGCGTACGGATTTCCTTCAGGATTTCACCGGCAATCTGCTGCTGCTTGCTGCTGAGATGCGGGTCTACGGCAGATAGCCAGTCATACAGCTCGCTAATGTCCATTGTGGACAGTTCGTAGATGTTCTTGTCGTGGATGCGGAACGAAAGCGCTTCCTTGTTCAGCTTGGCGCCATGGCACTCCGGACAAACGGCAGTCTTGGCAAACTGGTCCGCCCACTTCTGCGCCGTGGCGGAAGCATCCTTCTCTTGCAACATCTGAATGTATTTGATGACACCCTCAAACGTCACGAAGTAGTCGGAAGAGGTGCCTATCAGCGAACTCTTTATCTTGATGCGCTCGTCCGAGCCGTAGAGCACCTCGTCCAGTGCATCCTCCGGCAGCTCCTTCACCGGAGTTTTCAGCGTTGCCTCATACTTCTCCAGCAAGGCGGTAATCTGCCAGAAAATCATGCTGTTCTTGGCTTTCCCCAAGGGTGCGATGGCACCTCCGGCGATGGAGAGCTCGCGGTCGGGAATCACCTTGTCGATGTCAATCTGGCTCACCACCCCCAGCCCTTTGCACTTGGGGCATGCGCCCTGCGGGGAGTTGAAGGAGAAGTTGTGCGGTGCCGGTTCCCGATAGGACAAGCCCGTCACGGGACACATCAGCCGCTTGCTGTAATGGCGCACGCTGTCGGTCTGCGCATCGAGTATCATCAGCAGCCCGTCGCCCTGGCGCATGGCGGTGGCTACGCTGTTCTTCAGGCGCGTGTCGTCCTTATCTGCCACCACAAGCTTGTCTATCACTACCTCCACATCGTGGTTCTTGTAGCGGTCCAGCTTCATACCGGGCAGGGCTTCGCGCACCTCGCCGTCCACACGCACGTAGAGGTAGCCTTTCTTGCGCACCTGCTCGAAAAGCTCCTTGTAGTGTCCCTTACGACCCCGCACCAGCGGGGCAAGGATGTAGATGCGCTTTCCTTTATAGTCTTTCAGGATGAGGTCCAGTATCTGCTCTTCGGTGTACTTCACCATCTTCTCGCCCGAGAGGTAGGAGTAGGCGTCGCCGGCGCGGGCATAGAGCAGACGCAGGTAATCGTACACCTCGGTGGTAGTGCCCACGGTGGAGCGCGGATTCTTGTTGGTGGTTTTCTGCTCGATGGAGATAACCGGGCTCAGTCCCGTTATCTTGTCCACATCCGGACGCTCCAGGTTTCCCAGGAAGTTACGGGCGTATGCCGAAAAAGTCTCGATATAGCGGCGCTGCCCTTCGGCAAAGATAGTATCGAATGCCAGCGAGGACTTGCCGCTTCCGCTCAGTCCGGTAATCACCGTAAGGCTGTTACGGGGAATCTCGGCATCGATATTCTTAAGGTTGTGCACGCGCGCACCATATACATTGATATATTCTGTTTCTTCTTGCATGTTAATTTATCCTATCGTTTTAACTGCAAAAATAACTGTTTCCCCCCGAATATCAGCCGAAAAGCGCTATTTTTCAGTTTTGAAATGCACAATATTATTTCTTAACGCAATCCTTTGGCAGAAATGCCACAATATTCGTACCTTTGCAGCTACTTTGGGAAATTGTAAACATAAACCAACGATTACTGAATGAAAACGATTAACCGCATTATCTGCTCCCTGCTGCTTGCCGGCGCATGCACGCTGGGTGCAGTGGCACAAGAGAACCAATCTTATTTCCTGCATACCATCGAAAAAGGACAAAGTCTCTACTCCATCGCCAGCATGTACGGCGTCAGCCAGGCAGACATCATCAAACTGAATCCCGGCAGTGACGAGAGAATATTCATCGGACGCACGCTGCGTATCCCCCGCAGTGCCGCCAACGCACAAAAAGAAACATACCACACCATCGCATCCGGCGAGACCCTCTACCGGCTGACTGTGAAATACAACGTATCTGCCAAAGCCATCTGTGACGCCAACCCTGGACTGAGCGCCGAGAATTTCCGTATCGGACAAGTCATCCTCATTCCTTCCACAACCGAGGCCGAAACCATGGCCCCGACCGAGACACTGAGCAACAACACAGTGGTTGCCAACAACAATATTCCCGGTCCCATAGAGTCGCGCTGCCGCGACATGCACAAGGTGAAACGAAAAGAAACCGTATTCAGCATCAGCCGCGAATACGGCATCAGCGAAGCCGAGCTGATTGCCGCCAATCCGGAGCTGAAAGGCGAGAACAAAATAAAGAAGGGAACCTTCCTCTGCATCCCCTACCCCAAGGCACAGACGGAGCAGAGCGCGCAGTTGCAGGCCACGCCTACCAACAGCGAGCTGTTCCGCGAAAACAGAAAAGAGACAGAGCGTTTCAGCACCATCAAGGCTGCCGTCATCCTCCCCTTTTTGGACGGGGTATCGAAGAGTGAGTCCTCCCGTATGGTGGAATACTACGAAGGCCTGCTGATGGCCGTAGACAGCCTGAAACGTACCGGCACTTCCATTGACTTGTACACTTACAATTCGGGCCCCGAAAGTGCCTCGCTGAACTCCATTCTGGGCAAAAGCGAGATGAAGGACATGGACATCATCTTCGGGCCTCTGTACCAACAGCACATCAAACCGCTGGCCGAGTTTGCCAAGAAACAAGACACACGCCTGGTGATACCATTCACATCGAAAGACAACACGGTATTCCAGAATCCGGCGGTCTATCAGATAAATACCCCCCAATCCTATCTGTACTCCGAGGTGTACGACCACTTTGTGCGCCAGTTCCCCAATGCCAACGTCATCTTCATTGAAGCCAGCCAGGGCACCAAGGACAAGGCAGAATTCATCAAGGGACTGAAAGATGAACTGCGCAACCGTTCCATCCCGATGAAGAGCCTGAAAGAGGATGTCACCGTAGAATCCCTGAAAACAGTATTACGCACGGACCGTGAGAATATCTTTATCCCCACATCCGGCAGTAACCTGACATTGATTAAGATACTTCCCCAATTGACGCTGTTGGTACGCGAGCAACCCGAAAGCCGTGTCCATCTGTTCGGCTATCCGGAGTGGCAGACCTACACCAAAGACCACCTGGAAGCCTTCTTCGAACTGGACACCTATTTCTATTCCTCTTTCTATACCAACAACCTGCTTCCTGCCGCCATCAACTTCACCAAGAGCTACCGCAGATGGTATGGCAAGGAGATGGACGAACGCTATCCCAAATTCGGCATGTTGGGCTTCGATACCGGTTATTTCTTCCTGAAAGGACTTGCGCGCTATGGCTCTTCTTTCGAGAAGAACATGCAGGGACTGGATTTGATTCCCATCCAGACCGGCTTCAAGTTCCAACGGGTAAACAACTGGGGAGGCTTCATCAACAAGAAGGTGTTCTTCGTGCACTTCACCAAGAACTTTGAGCTGGTGAAATTGGACTTTGATTAGGGATTAAGGATTAATCATCTGATAATCCACTATATAACTATCAACTTGTAGCCTGTAACTCGTAACTTATAACTTATAACATGAACCTGAGAACAATCATCATATTCGCCCTGCTGGTGTGTGCATGTATATTGCCCCTGCATGCGCAGGTGGGCGAGCAACGCCACAACTTCGCTGTGGGCGTCAATGGAGGCATCAATCTGAATAGCGTAAGCTTCTCTCCCTCTGTCAAGCAGAAGAATCTGATGGGTATCAACGGCGGTGTAACAGCCCGATACATTTCCGAAAAATACTTCAGTATGATTTGCGGTGCACAAATCGAGCTGAACTTCTCACAACACGGTTGGGACGAGTATTACGAGGACTATCCCACACTGAGCTACACCCGCACCATGAACTATGTGGAAATACCGTTCCTGGCGCATCTGGCATTCGGCAAGGACCGCGGTTTGCAATTCTTCATCCATGCCGGTCCGCAGATAGGTTTCCTGCTTGGCGACAGCGAAAAGATAGACGGCGACTGGGACGGCACTGTAGCAGAATCCTACACCAACATCACCGTGGAACAGCACGGCAAGGCCATAGACAACAAATTCGACTACGGCATTGCAGGTGGAGCAGGCATAGAGCTGCGCACCAAGGCAGGCAATTTCATCGTAGAAGGAAGATACTACTATGCTTTATCCGATTTCTATGGTAGCACCAAGAAGGACTTTTTCTCACGCTCCGCACACGGAGTCATTACGGCCAAGATAACTTATCTCTTCGACTTGAAGAAGTAATGCTTATAGGAAACACCCGTTTCCACACGTAGGAACGACAATTTCCTCTAATGGGAACAGTATAATGGAACGACTGTAACCTCAAGAGGAAACGATAAAAAAGGCAGACCACGTATTCCGAATGAAATACGTGGTCTGCCTTTTGTTATTATCAAGTAGATAAACCTTCTTATCTTCTTAAACGGTCTGCCGCCTTCACCATCACCTCATCTTTGTAGATGGCACGGAAGGCCAGATAGTTGAGGATGATGGCTACCACCGGAAGGCAAAGCGCCCATCCCAACTGGAAAGTCATTGCATCCAAATCACCCTTCAAAATAAACATAAATACACAGAAGGCTATGTAGTAGCCTATCAGCAGAATGCTGCTGAAAATCGTCATGCGTATTTGCAACATACGGTTACGGAAAAGGAATATCGTACAGAAGGCAACAAGTGCACTGAGCAACAATATCCCGAACAAGCCCCAAGTAGACTGAAATCCTCCGTCGGCCAAAGCCACTCCCAGAGGTTTGAAAACATGTGCTGTCACTCCGTCCGCTCCGATGAACTGTCCTACAGGCATGCAAATTGCCACAACCAACAGGATAGTTACCAACAACAAATAAACAGATTGAATACGTTGTATCATTACTGTAATTTTTCTTTTTCCTTAGCCGGGTTACGATAGTAAATCTTACCCTCCACATACTCTTGCGTTGCAATCAATGTCGGCTTCGGCAGTTTTTCGTAATAGCGGGAAATCTCAATCTGTTCCCGGTTTTCGAACACTTCTTCCAAATTATCATTGTAAGAGGCAAACTCAGCAAGCTTTTTGGAAAGGTCGTTCTTGATTTCCACACTAATCTGGTTGGCACGTTTTCCGATAATCGCTACGCTTTCGTATACATTACCGGTATCCTCACACAACTCCATCATATCACGGGTCACCGTAGTAGTAGGAGCATTTGTCTTTCTGTAATCCATAAATTTATCTATAGTATTAATTACAAATTATTAATTACTAATTACTCTTGTTCTTCGCCTCCCTCGCCCAGCATTTTCTGTGACTCCTTGAAGATTCGGTCGGCTTCCTTCGTATACTTGCTTTCAGGGAATTCGTTTTTAAAGGCATAACATTCATCCACCGCTTCACGGTAACGTTCGGCTCTTCTATCTTCCACACTATACACAGCCAACTCATACTTGGCACGCAAGATAAGAATGGATAAATCTTCACGTAGGTTGGTATAGGGATAATCCTTCAAAGCATTCTGCGCAGTGATAACGCAAGCCTGATAGTTGTTGCCCAGATAATTACCCATATTATAATAAAGTTTTGCAGACAGATACTCCTTCATCACCAGCTTGTCCTGCAAGGCAAATATCATGTTCTGCGCTTCTTCTTTCTTGGAACTTTGCGGGAAGTATTCCATAAACATCTGCAACTGCTGGATGGCACTATACGTACCGGATTGGTCCAAACGCGGCTCCGGAGTATCCAAATATAGAGCTTTACCGGCATGGAAACGTGCCAGTTCAGTGAATGTGCCGCGGGGATAAACGTTGTAGTATTGAATGAAAGTCTGCGCAGCAGTCTGATAATCCTTTTGGTTATAGTAACTCATGCCCAACATATAGAGGGATTCCTCTGCCTTATCAGTACCTTTGAGAATGGCAATCAATTCGTTGAGCAAAGTGGCAGCACGGTTGTACTGGCCTTTTGCGAAGTAATTTTTTGCCGCTTCGTACTTGTATTCGTAATCTGTGCTTTTCAGCAATTTGTTGTATTCTCCACACGAGGAGAGCAGCAATGCTGCAAGCAGAGTTATTAGGATGTTCTTCTTCATTACTTTTGTTCAAATAATGCGCAAAGATAGGGGTTCGCATCGAATAAAGCAACGATACGAGCCTTAATTTTTCAAAAACCAGACGAACGGGCAGGAATTAGGGATGAATGGTGAAAGATTAAGGATGAGGACTATGCAGGTTGATAGCACAGTCACTAATCACTAATCCCTAATCCTTCCTCCCTAATCCTTCGTTTTCACAGTTTATAGAGTTCGCTTGCCGCCAGCAAATCGACCTTTTTTTCTGTCAATACACGGATACAGTTATCCATGTCGTTGGGACGAATGATGACATTGGCCGTTTCACCATTGGCAAAGGAATACATGTACTCGATGAACACGCCTTCATCGGAGAGGAAACGGAGTACTTTCGCCAATGAACCGGGGATATTGGGACAACTGATGCCTACTACATCCGTTACGTTCACTGCGAAGTGATTATCTTTCAAAGCCTTATATGCTTTATCCGGTTCGGAAACAATGCCACGAAGGATACCGAAATCGGCATTCTCTGCAATACATAGAGCAGAAAGGTTGACACCTTCTTTTGCAAGAACTTCAGTCACCTCTGTGAGGCGACCGGACTTGTTCTCCAGAAAAATGGAAAGTTGTTTTGCTACCATAGGTTTATTTACGATTTGACAATTTACGATTTACCATGTACAATGTACAATTTGGCGATTTACAATTTGCGGTTGTCGATAACGCGCTTGGCTTTACCTACGCTGCGCTCAATACTGCGTGGTTCTACCAAACGGACATCTACGCCGAGACCGAGTACGCTCTGCAGGCGGGCCACAAGCTTCTTCTTCAGAGCCAGCATCTTGTTGATTTCATCGGAATAGTATTCGGGACGAACCTCAACCTGCAACTCCATGGTGTCGGTATTGTTCTTGCGGTCTACCAGCAAAAGGTAGTGAGGCTCGAACTCCGGCATTTCGAGGATAACGGACTCTATCTGCGTGGGGAACACGTTGACACCACGGATAATCAGCATGTCATCACTACGTCCCAAGATGCGGTCCATACGAACCAGTGTACGTCCGCAGGAGCACTTATCGTAGTGCAGGGCGGTGAGGTCCTTGGTACGGTAGCGCAACAGCGGCATCCCCTCTTTGGTAAGGTGAGTGAACACCAATTCGCCGGTTTCTCCAGGGGCAACCGGTTCGAGGGTCTTCGGGTCTACAATCTCGGGGAAGTAATGGTCTTCATTGAGGTGGGTACCGTGCTGGCACTCGCATTCGTAACCTACACCGGGACCGGCAATCTCACTAAGCCCATAAATATCAAATGCCTTGATACCCAGCTTGATTTCAATATCCCGACGCATACTTTCGGTCCATGGCTCGGCGCCGAAGGCTCCCACTTTCAACTTAAACTCTTCACGGGGAAGACCGGAGTCTTTGATGGCATCTGCCAGATAGAGGGCGTATGAGGGCGTGCAGCAAAGTACGGTAGAACCGAAATCATGCATCAGTGTAATCTGCTTCTCCGTATTGCCGCTGGACATCGGGATGACGGAAGCGCCGATATTCTCGGCACCGGCATGCGCACCCAGTCCGCCGGTAAAAAGTCCGTAACCGTAGGACACCTGGAAAATATCCGAGCTACCGGCACCATAGGCGGTAAAGGCCCGTGAAAGGCATTCGGACCATGCTGAAAGGTCTTTTCGGGTATAGCCTACCACAGTGGGTTTTCCGGTTGTGCCGGAAGAGGCATGAATACGCACAATCTGGCTCATAGGTACGGCACAGAGGCCGAAGGGATAATTGTCCCGCAAGTCGTATTTGGTAGTAAAAGGCAGTTTTACAATATCATCTATACTGTTTATGTCATCGGGAGTAACTCCCAGTTCCTGCATTTTCTTACGATAAAAAGGAGTGTCATGATACACACGCTCCACAGTCTTTTTGAGACGAATGCTCTGGATTTTACGAAGGCTTTCGCGATCCATGCATTCGATGCTTTCATTCCAAATCATGTTCTTCGTTGTATTACAATTATTAATGGTTGTTATCAATATAGCTGCAAAGTAAACAAAAAAATTTTGTTTATCTCAAAGATTTTACCGAATATTGCCGCTTCTAAGAAGAGAAAATGAACAAATTCGAACTGACATCCGCCTACCAACCTACCGGTGACCAGCCGGAAGCCATCGCACAGCTGACCGAGGGCGTGCATGAGGGACTTCCTGCACAAACATTACTCGGTGTCACCGGGTCCGGAAAGACATTCACCATAGCCAACGTCATTGCCAACATCAACAAGCCAACGCTGATATTGAGCCACAACAAGACGCTGGCTGCCCAGTTATACAGCGAGTTCAAGGGATTCTTCCCGAACAATGCCGTGGAATACTATGTGTCCTACTACGACTACTATCAGCCCGAAGCCTACCTGCCATCATCGGACACCTATATAGAAAAAGACCTCGCCATCAACGACGAGATAGACAAGTTGCGCCTTGCCGCCACCTCCGCCCTGCTTTCGGGCAGGAAAGATGTAGTGGTGGTATCCTCCGTTTCGTGCATATACGGCATGGGGAATCCGGCAGACTTCTACAACAACGTCATCGAAGTACAGCAAGGCAAGAATTTCAGTCGCAATGTCTTCCTGCGACGCCTGGTGGACAGTCTTTACGTACGCAACGACATTGACCTGAACCGCGGCAATTTCCGCGTGAAAGGCGATACGGTGGACATTTATCTGGCTTACGCCGACAACTTGCTGCGCGTCACCTTTTGGGGAGACGAGGTAGACAGTATTGAGGAAGTGGACCCTATGAGCGGCGTTACCGTCGCCAAGTTCGATGCCTACAAGATTTATCCCGCCAACCTCTTCATGACCACCAAGGAAGCCACGTTGCGTGCCATCCACGAAATAGAGGACGACCTTCACAAGCAGGTGCAATGGTTTGAAAACGAAGGCCGCCCATTCGAGGCCAAACGCTTGCAGGAACGGGTGACCTATGATATGGAAATGATACGCGAATTGGGACATTGCTCCGGCATTGAGAATTATTCTCGCTACTTTGACGGGCGTGCTGCCGGTACCCGCCCCTACTGCCTGCTGGACTTCTTCCCCGAAGATTTCCTGATAGTCATTGACGAAAGCCACGTCAGCGTCCCGCAGATACGTGCCATGTACGGAGGTGACCGCGCCCGCAAGATAAACCTGGTGGAGTACGGGTTCCGCTTGCCGGCAGCCATGGACAACCGCCCGCTGAAATTCGATGAATTCGAAGAGATGGCCAAACAAGTGATTTACGTCAGCGCCACACCGGCAGACTATGAGCTGATGAAATCCGAAGGCATCGTAGTAGAACAAGTCATCCGCCCGACGGGACTGTTAGACCCCATTATTGAGGTGCGTCCCAGCCACAACCAAATAGACGACCTGATGGAAGAAATCCAAGTACGCATCGAGAAGAACGAGCGTACCCTCGTCACCACCCTCACCAAACGAATGGCTGAAGAACTGACGGAATATCTGCTGAACAACAACGTGAAGTGTAATTATATCCACAGCGACGTAGACACTTTGGAACGTGTGAAGATTATGGGTGACTTGCGCGAGGGCATTTACGATGTACTTGTCGGTGTCAATCTGCTGCGTGAAGGACTCGACCTGCCCGAAGTCTCTCTCGTTGCCATCCTCGATGCAGACAAGGAAGGTTTCCTTCGTTCCCACCGCTCACTGACACAGACAGCCGGACGTGCCGCCCGTAACGTGAACGGCATGGTCATCATGTATGCCGACAAGATAACGGACAGCATGCAACTGACCATCGACGAGACCAACCGCCGTCGCGAGAAGCAGTTGAAGTACAACGAAGAGCACGGCATCACACCACAGCAAATCAAGAAAGCCAAGAACCTCAATGTGTTTGCCACCAACGAGGCTTCCGGCGAAGCCGTCCTCAGCAGCGAGAAGTTCACTTCCAGCACTCCCCGCCCCTATGTGGAACAAGAAAGTACATCTACGATGGCTGCCGACCCTATAGTACAGTACATGAGCCGCAAGCAACTGGAAAAGAGTATCGAACGTACCAAGAAGCTTATGCAGGAGGCTGCCAAGAAACTCGATTTTATCGAAGCCGCACAGTATCGGGACGAGGTGTTGAAGATGGAGGAATTGCTGAAAGAAAAAGACGAGTAAGGGATTTCACCTCTTTTTCTCAAACTATACTCCCCTCCTTTTGTTATTCTATGAAACAGAGTATTAATTCATAAAGACAAAAGCGAGATGAATAAACCAATAAAGACAATAGCTGTTGCACTGGCTGCCATAGCCGCCATAAGTGTGCAACAAACAGAAGCGTGTACCCGAGCCACCTACATCGGTCCTGACAATACAGTCATTACAGGACGTACGATGGACTGGAAAGAAGACCTTATGAGTAACATCTATGTATTCCCAAGAGGCATGCAAAGGGCAGGCTACAACAAAGGGAATACAGTGAACTGGACTTCCAAGTACGGTAGCGTCATTGCCGCCGGTTATGACATAGGTACCTGCGACGGTATGAACGAGAAAGGTCTGGTTGCCAGCCTGCTCTTCCTTCCGGAGTCCGTTTACCACCGCCCGGGAGACAACCGCCCGATTATGGGCATCAGTATCTGGACGCAATACGTACTCGACAATTTTGCAACCGTACGCGAAGCTGTGGATGAACTGAAAAAAGAATCCTTCCGCATTGATGCACCAGACCTGCCCAACGGAGCCGCTTCCACCCTGCATCTGGCCATCACAGATGAAACCGGAAACACGGCTATCCTGGAATACATAGACGGAAACCTTGAGATACATGAAGGCAAGCAGTATCAAGTAATGACCAACTCTCCCAAATATGAACTCCAGCTGGCTATCAACGACTATTGGAAAGAGGTAGGCGGACTGAATATGTTGCCGGGAACCAACCGCTCCAGTGACCGCTTTGTACGCGCATCGTTCTACATCAATGCCATTCCGCAAACAGCGGATGCAAAGATTGCTGTACCCAGTGTATTGAGCGTAATGCGCAATGTTTCTGTACCGTTCGGTATCACCACACCGGACAAGCCCCATATCTCCTCCACCCGTTGGCGTTCTGTATCCGACCAGAAGAACAAAGTATATTATTTTGAGTCCACACTGACCCCTAACTTGTTCTGGCTCGACCTGAAGAAAATCGATTTTAGCCCGAATGCAGGAATCAAGAAACTCTCACTGACAAACGGAGAAATCTATGCCGGAGATGCCATAAAGGATTTGAAAGACAGCAAAGGATTTGTATTTCTTTTCCAGACGCCGGTAATGTAGCACAGCCCCTACACATAGCCCCTCAATAATGGATGCTTCCCACTTCTTTCTATAAGAGAAAGCAGGGAAGCATTTATTTTTCTCATTATTTTTGTGTACGTTTGCAGATACATACTCAATGCAGCAATTTACATGGAATTATTAGTATACAAAGCCTCTGCCGGCTCAGGCAAGACCTTTACGCTGGCTGTGGAATACATCAAGCATTTGATAATCAATCCACGCGCCTACCGGCAGATACTTGCCGTAACCTTCACCAACAAGGCTACGGCAGAGATGAAGGAGCGCATACTGACACAGCTTTACGGTATCTGGAAGGGAGCACCTTCTTCCGAAGCATACTTGGAGAGAATTAAAAATTATAAATTAAAAATTAAAGGAGAAGGCGGGGACAGATTGACGGACGGGGAGATTCGTCAACGGGCCGGCATGGCACTGCAATACATGCTGCATGACTACAGCCGTTTCCGCGTGGAAACCATCGACTCCTTTTTTCAATCTGTGATGCGCAACCTTGCCCGCGAACTGGAACTGAGTCCTAACCTGAACATAGAGCTGAACAACAGTGAAGTGCTGAGTGATGCCGTAGACAGCCTCATCGAGAAGCTTACCCCCACTTCTCCCGTGCTGGCATGGCTCCTGGACTACATCGACGAGCGCATCCGCGACGACAAACGCTGGAACGTATCGAATGAGGTGAAAAGTTTCGGACGAAACATCTTCGATGAAAGCTACATAGAACGCGGCGAAAAACTACGGCAATGCCTTCGTACTCCGAACACGTTGAAACTCTACCGGGATGTGCTGCGCGATATGGAAACCGAGGCTCTGGAACAGATGAAAAGTTTCTACGACCAGTTTGAAGGCGAACTGGAAGGGCATGCCCTCACTCCCGAAGACTTGAAAGGAGGTGCCCGAGGCATCGGCAGTTACTTCCGCAAACTGCGCGACGGCAGACTGTCTGACAAAGATGTGCTGAACGCCACCCTGCAAAACAGCCTGGCAGATGCAAAAAACTGGGCAACGAAAACATCCTCACGGAAGGACGACATCATCTGTCTGGCAAAAACCAGCCTGATACCTCTACTGCAGGAAGCCGAAAGAATGCGTCCGCAACGCAACCGCACCCTGAACAGTTGCCGTCTCTCGCTCCAGCATCTCAACAAACTACAACTCCTCAACCATATTGACGAAGAGGTACGTACACTGAACCGAGAACATAACCGCTTTCTACTTTCGGACACCAACGCCCTGCTGCACAAATTGGTGCGCGAGGGTGACTCTTCGTTCGTCTTCGAGAAAATCGGCGCCAACATACGCAACGTCATGATTGACGAATTCCAGGACACCAGCCGCATGCAATGGGACAACTTCCGTCTGCTGTTGCTCGAAGGACTTTCGCAAGGAGCCGACAGTCTGATTGTGGGAGATGTGAAGCAGTCCATCTACCGCTGGCGGAACGGGGACTGGGGAATACTGAACAGCTTGGGAAATAAAGAATTAAACTTAAACTCCTTCCCCGTCCGTGTGGAAACCCTAAAAACAAACCGGCGTAGCGAAACCAACATTATCCGTTTCAACAACCAGGTATTTACCGCTGCCATAGACTACCTCAATGCATTACACCTGAACGAACTGAAAGAGGATTGCCTACCCCTGAAACGCGCTTATGCCGACGTAGTGCAGGAATCGCCCAAGAGCACGGAGTACGGCTACGTAAAAGCCACCTTCCTGGAACCGGACGATGAACACAACTATACAGAGCAGACCCTTCTCGCTTTAGGAGAAGAGGTGCAACGGCTGCTGGAAGAGGGCGTAACACTGAATGATATCACCATCCTTGTCCGCAAGAACAAGAATATCCCGCCGATAGCCGACTATTTCGACAAAGAACTGCATCTCTCTGTCGTGTCCGACGAAGCTTTCCGTCTGGATGCCTCCCTTGCCATCTGCATGCTGATGGATGCCCTGCGCTGCCTATCGAATCCGGAGAACAAGATTGCGGAGGCTGCACTGATGGAGAATTACAAATTACAAATGACAAATGACGAGCAGTCGGGATTCATCATAGCCACTCCCCTGCCCGAAACCTTTACCTCCCGACGGGAAACGCTGCGCTTGATGCCTTTGTATGAGTTACTGGAAGAACTGTTCAGCATCTTCGGCATGAGCCGCATTGAAAAGCAGGATGCCTACCTCTTCTCCTTCTTCGATGCTGTGACTGAGTATCTGCAAAGCAATTCTTCCGAACTGGCCAGCTTCATCCGCTACTGGGACGAAACCCTTTGCAGCAAAACCATCCCCAGCGGTGAGATGAACGGCATACGCATCCTCTCCATCCACAAGTCCAAAGGACTGGAATTCCATACCGTACTGATTCCCTTCTGCGACTGGAAGCTGGAGAACGAAACCAACAACCAGCTGGTGTGGTGCGCCCCACCGGAAGAGCCTTATAATGCCATCAGCTTAGTACCGGTGAACTATTCCACCACCATGGCGGAATCCATATACCGGCAGGACTATCTGCACGAACGTCTTCAGCTGTGGGTAGACAATTTGAATCTGCTGTACGTAGCCTTTACCCGTGCCGGCAAGAACCTCATCCTCTGGAGCCGAAAGGAACAGAAGGGAACCATGTCCGAACTCCTTGCCAACACCCTGCCCCACATAGCCAAAGACGGAGCAGGCAGTTGGGACGAAGAGGCTTCCATATATGAGAACGGCAAGATTTGCCCTTCCCCCGTCCCCGTCTCACAGCATGACGCAGACAACCCTGCTAACGACGAAGCTAAACCTCTATACTACGAACAGAAACCTCTATACTGCGAACGTAAACCTGAGGTTTACGAACAGCAACCAGTCAACAGACTTTCGCAAAAGCCGGTCAAACTGCCCGTCCACATGGAGAGCATGCTCCACGACATCGAGTTCCGGCAATCCAACCGTTCGGCAGACTTCATAGCAGGAGTGGACGAAGCAGAGTCCAGCCAGCGCTTCATCAACCGGGGACGTTTGCTGCATACCCTATTCTCTGCCATCGAAACGGAAAAAGACATTGACAATGCCATCAGCCAGCTCGTCTTTGAAGGTGTGATTGGACGGAGTGAGACGGAAGAAGAAATACGCAATCTCACCCAACGCGCTTTCTCCCTGCCTCAAGTCAAGGACTGGTATTCAGGAACGTGGCAGCTATTCAATGAATGCGACATCATCTGGCAGGAAAACGGTGAACTGCGGACACGCCGCCCGGACCGCGTGATGATGCGTGGCGAAGAAATCGTAGTGGTGGACTTCAAGTTCGGAAAGCCAAACAAGAAGTACAACAAGCAGGTGCAGGGATACATGCAACTGCTGGTCCGCATGGGGTATGTCGCAGAAAATATACGAGGTTACTTGTGGTATGTAGAGGAGAACAACATAGAACCGGTATAACTCACTCCCCATCCACTATTAATTATCAATTATCAACTAAATCATGGAAACATTCCTCCAACTGGTCGCCCGCGACCTTTACGCCAAAATAGGAAACGACCTCTCGCGCACCGCCATCGTTTTCCCCAACAAACGTGCCAGTCTGTTCTTCAACGAATATCTGGCAACTGAAACGGACCGCCCTTTGTGGTCGCCTGCCTACGTCAGCATCAGCGAACTGTTCCGGCAACTCTCTCCATTGAAGTCCGGTGACCCTATCCGTCTGGTATGCGAATTGTATAAGGTATTCCGCGAAGAGACCCGCAGCGAAGAAACTCTGGATGACTTCTACTTCTGGGGAGAACTGCTCATCAGCGATTTCGATGACGTAGACAAAAACCTTGTAGATGCCGACAAACTCTTCAGCAACCTGCAAGAACTGAAGAACATTATGGACAATTACGACTTCCTCGACCAAGAACAAGAAGAAGCCATCCGCCAGTTCTTCCAGAACTTTTCCATAGAAAAGCGCACGGAGCTGAAAGCCAAATTCATCTCCCTCTGGGATAAACTGGGCGACATCTACCGCCACTACCGCCGCAATCTTACAGAACTGGGCATCGCCTACGAAGGCATGATGTACCGCAATGTCATGGAGCAACTCGACACCGACCGACTGCGCTACGACCGCTATGTATTTGTCGGCTTCAACGTGCTGAATAGAGTAGAAACCCGTTTCTTCCAGCTCTTGCAGGATGCCGGGAAAACAATGTTCTATTGGGATTACGACGTGTTCTACACCCGTCTTCCCCTTGAGCAAAAGCCGCCCTATACCCACGAAGCAGGCGAATTCATCCTCCGCAACCTAAAGCTGTTTCCCAACCAACTGCCCGAAACTTCTTTTGATGTACTGCGGAAACCCAAGAACGTACGCTTTATCTCCGCTTCTACCGAAAATGCACAAGCCCGCTACTTGCCGCAATGGATTAGGGGGAATGAAGAATTAAGAGCCCCTTCTTCATTCAAAGACACTGCCGTTGTCCTTTGCAACGAATCCCTACTGCTTCCCGTCCTCCACTCCATTCCGGCAGAGGTAAAGAACGTCAACATCACAATGGGATTTCCCCTTGCCCAAACTCCGGTGTACAGTTTTATCAACGCCCTTGTAGAGCTACAGACTACCGGCTACCATGCAGGTACCGGACGATACATCTACGAAACCGTAATCACGCTGCTGAAACACCCTTACACCCGGCAACTTTCCCCCAATGCCGAAACACTGGAAAAACAGCTTACCCGGGACAACCGCTTCTATCCCCTTCCCTCGGAGCTGAAGCAGGACGCATTCCTTGAACAAGTCTTTACACCACAGAACGGCATCGCCGCCCTATGCAGCTACCTCACCGAACTGCTTCGCGAAGTGGCCGTCCTCTACCGCCAGGAAAAAGACGTGGAAGACATCTTCAACCAGCTGTACCGCGAGTCTCTGTTCAAAAGCTACACCCTCGTCAACCGCCTGCTCAGCCTGATAGAGACCGGCGAATTGAGTGGTGTGCGCACAGACACGCTGAAGCGACTGCTGAACCGCTTGCTTACCTCTGCCAACATTCCCTTCCACGGAGAACCCGCCATCGGCATGCAAGTAATGGGGGTGC
This sequence comes from Bacteroides sp. AF25-38AC, assembly GCF_003602995.1. Lineage (NCBI taxonomy): Bacteria > Pseudomonadati > Bacteroidota > Bacteroidia > Bacteroidales > Bacteroidaceae > Bacteroides > Bacteroides sp. AF25-38AC. Next base: position 38,621 of record NZ_QTMD01000013.1, read on the forward strand.
TGGAAACGCGTAACCTCGATTTCCGTAACCTCATCATGCTCTCCCTCAACGAAGGGCAATTGCCCAAAGCCGGAGGCGACTCCTCCTTCATTCCCTACAACCTGAGGAAGGCCTTCGGCATGACCACCATAGAACACAAGAATGCCGTCTATGCCTACTACTTCTACCGCCTCATCCAACGGGCAGAAAACGTCACCTTATTATATAACATCTCTTCGGACGGACTGAACCGCGGGGAGATGTCCCGCTTCATGCTGCAATTCCTGGTAGAGTCGCCGCACAACATCTCCCTTGAGTACCTTGAAGCCGGACAATCTCCACAACAAGCCCTGGAAATTGAGATTCACAAGACACCGGAGATGTTGCAACAGATGTTCGACGCCTACGACATCCACCGACGTCCCAAAGCGTTCTTCTCCCCCTCTGCCCTCAATGCCTATCTGGACTGCCGGCTGAAATTCTACTACCGATACGTAGCCGGCCTGAAGGCTCTCGATGAAGTAAGCGCCGAAATAGACTCCGCCCTCTTCGGCACCATCTTCCACCGTTCTGCCGAACTGGTGTACAACGAACTGACAACCAACGGACGGGAAATACGTAAAGAAGACCTGGAACAGTTACTGAAAGACGATGTCCGCCTGCAAGCCTATGTGGACAATGCTTTTAAAGAAAAGTTCTTCCATGTGCCCCTTACGGAGCAACCGGAATATAACGGTACGCAGCTTATCCATTCCAAAGTCATTGCCTCTTACCTGCGCCAGCTTCTGCGCAATGACCTGCAATATGCCCCGTTCCGTATGGAGGGTATGGAACAGGACGTCAGAGAAATGATGGAAATAGATACTCCGCAAGGAAAGCTTGCCTTACAGATAGGCGGTACCATCGACCGCCTGGACAGCAAAGGAGACACGCTACGTATCGTGGACTACAAGACAGGCGGTACTCCCAAGACTCCTGAAAATATAGAACAACTGTTTACTCCCGCCGACAACCGTCCCAACTATATTTTCCAGACGTTTCTGTACGCCGCCATCCTCTGCCGCAAGCAATCGCTGAAGGTAGCCCCTTCCCTACTTTACATCCACCGGGCAGCTTCCGAAAGCTACTCCCCGGTCATCGAAATGGGAGCGCCGCGACAACCCAAGGTACCGGTCAACAACTTCGCTTTCTTCGAAGACGAGTTTCGCGAACGGCTGCACGGACTCCTGCAGGAGATATTCAGCCAAGAAGAAACATTCAGCCAAACAGAGGATACCCGGAAATGTGAATATTGCGATTTCCGCAGTCTGTGTAAGAGATAAAAAAACAGACCATCCGTTCATAAGAAACAGATGGTCTGCACGACCGTAACAGACGGTCTATTTGAGTCTGACGGATGGTCTGTTTTACTTCAACGGACCATCCGTTCTATTTTCTTCGTTATCACTTCTTCACCGGAATAGAGAAGCTGAATATGGAGCCTTCGCCTTCCTTGGAAGTAAACCACAGTTTACCGCCATTCTTCACGACAAAATCCTTGCATAGCAACAAGCCCAGTCCCGAGCCTTCTTCGTTGTTCGTGCCGAACGTGCTGAAATGCGTATCAGTATGCAACAACTTCTTCTGCCCCTCCTCGCTGATGCCACAGCCATAATCCTGGACACTGACAACTGCCATACCATCTACTTCCTCCATCTTCACCAGTACCTCTGAATTCTCCTTACTGAACTTAATGGCATTACTCAACAAGTTACGGACCACTGTCTTCAGCATGTCAATATCAGCGTTGACCATCATTTTTTCCGGTTTCATCTCGCGGATTCTTATCTTCTTCAGGCTTGCCACCATACTGAAAATCTCAATGACACCGTCTGTCACTTCGACGAGGTCCACATCCTGATAAACCACGTTCAACTTACCGATTTGACTCTTTGTCCATTTCAGCAGGTTATCCAGCAATGAAAACACATCCTCCGTAGTCTGATTAGCCATCGTCAGAAGCTCGTACATTTCGGCGCCAATTTTCTCAGATGGCAAGTTCAATATCAGCATATTCAGCACCATTTTGATGGATCCCATCGGAGAACGTAAGTCATGGGCAATCACCGAATAAAGCTTGTCACGCCCGGCAATAGTACGTTGCAGTTCTTCCGTCTTACTCAAAATCAACCGTTTGGCAGCTACCAAAGATATTTGGTGGGTAACACGGATAATCAATTCCTCCTTATTGAAAGGCTTAGAGATGAAGTCATTCGCGCCAACCTGAAACCCCTTCACAATATCTGCCGTACTATTCAGTGCGGTCAGAAAGATGATTGGAATATCAGCTGTATTCGGATTTGACTTTAAATGTTGAGCTACTTCAAAACCACTCATGTCCGGCATCATTACGTCAAGCAAAACCAAATCAGGATTTTCCTTTTCCACCTGTTCCAACGCTTGCCGCCCGTTACTTGCAGTAGCAATCGCGAATTTCTCATTTGTCAAAAGCACTTTCAACAATAAAACGTTTGACATCACATCGTCAACGATGAGAATCTTGTATTCGGAAGGATTTATTTCCATGTTCATCTTTCTATATTGTTTTTCCCGTTATCAAAATTACTATTTAGTTAGGAACGATATTCCTTAAAATACTCTATTATATACTGTAAACCCTCTTCCAGCTCTATAGTCGGTTCCCAGCCCAACTTTTCCTTTGCCAGAGTGATGTCCGGCTGACGCTGTTTGGGATCATCATGAGGCAGTGGCTTGAAAATCAGTTTCGACTTGGAATTCGTCAGCCTAATGACCTTTTCCGCCAGTTCCAATATGGAGAATTCATTCGGATTTCCCAAGTTTACCGGACCGATAAAATCGTCCTCCGTGTTCATCATCCGCACCATACCTTCTATACAGTCATCTACATATTGGAAACTTCGCGTCTGATTACCCGAACCGTATATTGTAATATCCTGGTTCTGCAATGCTTGAACCACGAAATTGGAAACCACCCGTCCGTCATTCGGCAGCATCCGAGGACCGTACGTATTGAATATACGGATAATCTTGATCCGCACTCCATTCTGGCGGTGATAGTCCATAAACAATGTCTCGGCACAACGCTTCCCTTCATCATAACAAGAACGGAGGCCAATTGGATTTACATTTCCCCAATAACTTTCCACTTGGGGATGAATAACGGGGTCACCGTACACTTCGCTGGTAGAAGCCTGCAATATCTTGGCATTCGTCTTTTTGGCCAGTCCCAGCATATTGATGGCGCCCAATACAGAAGTCTTGATGGTTTTAATGGCATCATATTGGTAGTGGATGGGAGAAGCAGGACAAGCCAGATTATAGATTTCGTCCACATCTGCCTCATAAGGGGTTTCCACATCATGCAGTACAAATTCAAAGCGGGGATTGCTCTTCAGATGAGTGATATTTCCTTCCGAACCGGTGAAAAGATTATCCAGACAAATCACCTGATGCCCGTCGTTTATCAATCGGGTACAAAGATGAGAACCTATAAAACCAGCACCGCCACTAACCAAAATTTTCTTCATGTAATGTTTTTTATAGTGCCTTAAAGCACATAGGACCTATTCTGTTTGTTTTGATGCTGACAAATGTAGGCGATTTGACTAAATTATGCAAGTTTGCAACGAAATATTTCACTTGTTAATGAATATAAAGAGGCAGATTAAAAAATCCACCCCTGAAATATTCATTTATTTATCCGCCACATACTCTTCTTTCTTATCCGGAATGCTGAAGTTCTTGTTCGCAAACAAGTCTGCCAGACCCGAAATTTGCTTTAAACGCAACACTTCGTCGCGATCCATTCCGATATTCTTCATTATCCATTCATCAGACATACCGGCTCTGTCCAATTCCGCAACAATATGGCACATCAACTCGATATTATGCGTACCACGGGCACGATTATGACGGATAGTGGACGCCATACGGTTGGAAAGTTCCTTGTCAATCACGACCACGGGAAGCAACCCGTTTTCGCGCTGATAAATTCTTTTGGATGTCTTCAACACCTGATAACGGTGGTAACCGTCCACCAGGATGTAGTTATCCTCTTCCTCATCATAGTAACAGACACAAGGCATGGTGAAACCATCTTCCCAGATGGAAAGCTCCAGAAGCTTCATTTCGGGCGGTGCCACTACATTCGGATTGTAATCGTTTGCTTGTATTTTCTCTATTGGAATTGCCCTTACGTTATATACCGGACTTTTATCTACGCTCATAACATCATATTTTTGAATTGTTCCATTATCTTGTCTCTTTTGTATGCCTCTTCCTTGTTCAAGGCAAAACCCATGTACTTGCAGGCATGGTCATTCTTCAGGATGCATATGCACATCCGCTTATAAGTGGGAATTTCCCGGAATTCCGCGATGTCAATATCATCCAGATAATCCATGCGCACCGGCTTCTTGTTTGTCTTGTAATTCGTGATATTTATCACTTCAATGGACACTCCTGCATCCCTCAGCTTCTGGATGGTCTCGTCAGCCAGACACCCCCCTTTTGTACGCCAGAATTCAATGCTGACGGTAAGCTTTTTCAAGTAGTTCCTCCGGGTCTCTTCCGGCAAGGTGGAAAGCAGGAACTGCATAAAGCCTTTCCACGTATACCCTTCGGGCAGTCGGACCGTCTGCCACCCCATAGCACGCGTCCCTCCGTAAATACCGGTAAAGTTCACCCCGTTGACCCGCCCTATCATTCTTCCCCAAGTATTCGGGTCGATGACACGATACAGCTTCAGGCTCTCTTGTGCCTCACAAAGAAAAGGGCTTGCCACACGCTGGCGTTCGATATTGACTCCGGCTTTATAATATAGGTCATACAAATGGTTATAGTCAAAGCCGAATTTGCCATTGGCCGTCCAGATATCCGTCGTCTTCCAATCATAAATGGGATAAGCATTGAAAATGTCATTGCCTATCTTCGAGGTCCAGCGGTAATTGTGGTACATCTGATACTTCCGGTTCAGATGGATGCTGCGCCAGCGGTTAAAACTCTCTTGCGTACGGATGCCTATGAGAAAGCAGGCACGCACTCCATCCTTCTTCTCATGCAGCCATTTGGCAAAGTGCATCTGGAACTCATAATCCCACATTTCGGGAGTGTAGAAAGGAAACGTCTCTTTAGTGAGGCAGCCTTTCGGCATCTTCCTTACCCAAATGTCCTCCAAATCCTCCTGCCACGGACGCCAGTAACTCTGGTACATCGACGTACAAGTCGTTACACGGAAAGGCACACAAACACGATACACCTCCAATATATCCTTATTCGCCTCCAATACCCGGTCCACATAATCAATGGTCATGCTGTACTGTATCTCATAGTCCATATGGAATACACACAGTTTACGGTTCAGCCGGTTCCGGCGGATATAGTCTATGCACAAATTCAGCAACACTCCACTATCTTTTCCTCCCGAAAAAGAGACGCATATCGTGTCAAATTCCCTAAAAATCACATCAAGACGTTCTTGCGCCAGTTCATACACATTTTTGGGTGTAGCCATAATTATCTGTTTTTCTTCATTTTCACATAACGGGTCCATACCTTGTCTTCCAAAAAGCCCAGCTCGCTGAAGACATCCCTATCTTCAACAAAGCTAACAGCCGTCAGACTACTCTCCTCGCCCTGCTTCTCAAGTACCTTTTCCAGAAGCAATTTTAGCGTGTCAACATTCCTTTCCTTAATATAATAGTTGTTGATGACACATTCATACTTCTTGTGCTCCACCGGCACAAAACCTACAACATGTTTATTATCCAGAGCAACAAACCACTCGTACTCTTCCGATGTCCGGAAAGGGTAATTGTAGTTCTGTTTCAGCACTTCCGGGCTCATAACCAAAGGGGCTACAAGCTCGTACAGCTTTTTATCCGTACCATGTAATTGCACTATCTGTATCATATCTACATTTATATTATTTGTAATTACGTGTTAAAGATAAAGCTTATTTACGACGGAATATTCTCCTTTTAAATAGATTTAAGAATATAGCCCTGTAATATAAAATATTAATAAATAAATAAATATTATCCCCCTAATTTGTATATGTTGATTAATTTGGGTTTCTTTGCAAAAGAAAGTCACCCGAAGAGAAATAATGAAATATTTACTGCTTTTTATGACCTTTGCCAAGATAGGAATGTTCACTATCGGTGGCGGATACGCTATGATACCTCTCATTGAACGGGAAATCGTAAAAAAGAGATGGATGAGTAAAGAAGATTTCATGGAAATGTTTGCGTTGACCCAGTCACTTCCCGGTGTTTTTGCTGTCAATATATCCATATTCGTCGGCTACAAGCTGCATAAAGTAAAAGGTAGCCTGGTGTGTGCACTTGCCACAATCCTCCCCTCTTTTGTCATCATGATGCTGATAGCCATGTTCTTCGCTCATTTTCAGGACAACCAGGTGATGATACGCATCTTTAACGGTATCCGTCCGGCAGTAGTCGCACTGATTGTGATACCCTGCATTTCGGCTGCACGGGCACTGAAGCTGAAGTATTGGCAACTGGTGCTTCCAGCCATCGCCACCATACTCATCTGGCAATTCGGGCTATCCCCCGTATACATTGTCCTTGCAGGAATTGCAGGAGGAATGCTCTATACATTATGGTTAAAAGATAAACTGAGAAAATTACAGATATGATTTATTGGCAGCTGATATTGGTATATCTGAAAATCGGAATGTTCGGTTTTGGAGGCGGTTACGCCATGTTGTCCCTCATCCAATACGAGGTGGTGGACCACCATCACTGGCTCACCCTGCAACAATTCACGGACGTGGTGGCCATCTCGCAGATGACGCCCGGTCCGATAGGCATCAACAGTGCCACCTATGTGGGCTATGCAGTTACTCAAAGCGTGTGGGGAGCTGTCGTGGCCACCGTTGCAGTATGCCTTCCCTCGTTCATCCTGGTATTGCTCATCTCTTACTTCTTCGTGAAATGCAAGGACAACAAATACATCAAGGCGGCAATGTCGGGACTGCTGCCCATGTCCGTATCATTGATAGCTGCTGCTGCCCTATTGCTGATGAACAAGGAAAATTTCATAGATTACAAAAGCATACTTATCTTTGCAGCCGCTTTCGGCGTGACGTGGAAGTGGAACCTCCACCCTATCTTACTGATAATCCTTGCCGGAGTCGCAGGCTTCCTTCTATATTGAAGAAGCGGTAGAGACGGACACCATCTTGCGGGCATATGCCCACACCACGCAATAGGCAACCAGCGGTACGATGAACGCCCACACCATCGTCGTATGGTCTGCCACCAGTCCCATCAACAGCGGACCTACCACGCCTCCCACGGGAGACATCATCAGGAAAGAGGAAGCCCTCTTGGTATGGTTGCCCAGCCCGCGCAAGGAAAGTGCAAAAATCGTGGGAAACATAATAGCCTCAAATGCATATCCGCACAACAGAGCTGCAAGCGACACCATTCCTACATCCAGCAACACCAACAAGGTAGTCATCACAGTGCCCGTAGCACAAACCAGCAACATCTTCTCGGCACGCACACGTCCCATAATCCAGCTACCGGCAAAACGTCCTAACATAAATAATCCCAGTCCACCGAAAGAAAGCACTACGGAAGCTTCGCGGGCATTCATCCAATTCTGCTCCACCACGTAGTTGATGAAGAAGCTGTTGATGGAAATCTCGCCGACCTCATAGGCAAACAAGGCTATCAGCCCGAAAATGAAAAGCCGGTGTGACCACAATCCGACCTTATTACCAGCTTCGTCCACCTCCACACTATGTTCAATCTCGGGCAACTTGATTCTTGAAAAGACCAGTGCTACCAGCAACACAATTACCCCCATGCAGATATAGGGCAATGCGACATTACCCGAGCCCATCTGCCCATCCTTCGAGAAGAGCAGCAGTCCAGCCAGTACCGGTGCACAGATACATCCCAGACCGTTGAAGGATTGCGCGAAATTCAGCCGGCTGGCAGCAGTTTCCTTTGCGCCCAATTCTGTGGCATAAGGATTGGCGGCAGTTTCAAGAAACGTCAGTCCACAGCCTATCACGAACAATGCAAACAAGAAAAGATTAAAAGACAGATAATGCTGCCCGGGGATAAAGAGCAGCGAACCGACGCCGTAAAGCAACAGACCGAATACCACACCCCGGCGGTATCCGAAGCGACTGATGAAAAATCCTGCAGGAATGGCCATAATGAAGTATCCCATATACATCGTCATCTGTATAAAGGCCGAATGTGTCTTCGTGATATCCAGTATCTCTTGAAAGTGCTTGTTCAGTACATTCAGAATGGCATGGGCAAATCCCCACAAAAAGAAAAGAGAGGTAATCAAAATGAAGGGCACAAGGTATTGTCTGCCCACCAATGGTATTCGTTTCTGTTTCATAATATGATAATTCCAGACAATCGTTGCAAGGCGATTGATAATTGCGGGTGCAAAGATAAACAAAACTCCCGGTCTTTACCCAACATTTTCCTATTCGCTATTGTACGGAGCAGCTTTTTCTCTAACTTTACTGCCATCATACAATGTTAAGCCATGAAAAATGCCATCCCACGATACAATTTCTACAAAACTAAGTACGGAAGCGAACTTCTGATAGATGTCGTTGATTTGCAGTATACCCGGAAATTCTTGACCCAGGGAAAAGTACATATTCTGACCTACTATGACATCACCTTCATCACAGAAGGAGAAGGAGAATTCACTATCGGTAACCGGACACACTTGGCAGCTCCCGGTGATGTATTCTTCTCCAAACCAGGTGAGGTGCGCAGTTGGGACACAGACCGTATCGGCAACGGTCATGCTCTAATTTTTGAGGATACCTTTTTGACCTCTTTCTTCAAAGACCCACTATTCGTGCAGCACCTCCCGTTCTTCCGAATGGGAAAAATGGTAGACAAACTCCAACTGCCGAACGGGCTCTATGTACGAATACTCCAACTTCTGCACGACATAAAGGTCGAAATCGACTCTTTCCACCCACACGATACGGGCATATTACGCGCCTTACTTTACGAAGTCCTCATGCTACTCAACCGTGCCTACCGCACCTCTATCCCTCCGGAGACGGGTAAGGAGCCACATAAAGATATCAGCAGCTTCCACCTCAGCCGATTCTTCGAATTGGTTGGGGAGCACTTCCGGGAGCAGCATTCTGTACAATTCTATGCCGATAAACTATGCATCACTCCCAACTATCTGAACGAAATCCTCTCTTCGGCCATAAACATCAACGCCAAGCAGTACATACTCAACAAGGTTACAGACGAAGCCCAGCGTCTGCTCACCTACACCGACCTCCCCATTTCAGAAATAGCCTCCGAACTCCATTTCTCAACCGTCTCCTACTTTGTACGTAGTTTCCGACAATGTATAGGGTATACTCCCCTCGCCTACCGGAAAATGGAGAAACCGTGAAAAGTGACATATCCTCCTTCTTTTTTATTGTACAAAAGTTCCACTTACCGGCTATCTTTGCCCTTGAAACAATAACCCATAAAAAAAACAAACAATGAGAGATGCAGAAAAAACAGTAGGAAACATGATTGACAAGGAAAAAACCATCTTTGTCGGTTCGGTGGATGCCGAAGGCTTTCCCAACATCAAGGCCATGTTGCAAACCCGCAAAAGGGAAGGGCTCAAACACATTTACCTATCAACGAACACCTCGTCGATGCGCGTTTCGCAATTTCTCAAAAATAACCGGGCATGCCTTTACGTCTGCAACACACGCTTCTTCAAGGGCGTAATGCTGCGCGGCACGATGGAGATACTGACGGACAGCACCAGTAAGGAAATGATATGGCAGGAAGGCGACACTATGTACTATCCCGAAGGAGTGACTGATCCCGATTATTGTGTCCTGAAGTTCACCGCCTTCTCCGGTAGGTATTACAGCGGATTTAAATCAGAAGACTTCACGATAGAATAAACGGGCCATCCGTTCCAGTCCATCAGCAAGCAGAGCCCGGGGACAAGCGATATTCAGCCGGATAAAGCCCTCTCCACCGGGACCGTACATCGTACCGGAATTGACCATCAGATGCTGTTGTTCTTGCAAACGCAAGGCGACAACATCTGAGCTGATACCGGAAGCACGGCAGTCTATCCAAACCAAATAAGTTCCTTCGAGTGGCAGCACGGGATATTGTGGTAACCGTTCCTTGAAAAAGCAGCAGAGGTATTCGTAATTCCCCCGCAGATATTTCCGCAAGGCATCGAGCCATTCCCCACCTTCGTTGTAAGCTGCCATTGTGGCGATTACGCCGAACGGATTGACGTCGCATACCTCGTTGATGTTAATGGCTCTGTCAATACGGCGGCGCACCTCTTCATCGGCTGCGATGATATTGGCGATTTGCAACCCGGCAAGGTTGAACGCCTTACTCGGCGAAACGCAAGTGACGGAATTTTGCAAAAAGCGTTCGGACAAGGAGGCAAAGGGTGTGTAGTCATATCCTTCGTAAGTCAGTTCACAATGAATCTCATCCGCCACGACAAACACCTCATTCCGTAAACAAATATCACCTATATGCTGCAGTTCTTCCGGAGTCCAGACCCGTCCGACCGGATTGTGAGGATTGCACAGCAGCAGGATTTTTGCTTTCGGATCGGAAGCTTTCCTTTCAAGATCGGCAAAGTCGATTACGTAGCGGCCATCCTGATAAACGAGATTATTGGCAAACAACTCGCATCCGTCATTACGGATAGATGAGTAGAAACAATTATAGGCAGGAGTCTGAACGATGACTTTATCACCCGGCATGGCCAAGGCTTTGATAATGGCTGACAGAGCCGGCACGACACCACTCGTATAGATAATCCACCGGGAATCAACCTGCCAGCGATGCCGGTCATCGAACCACCGGACGACCGCATCATAATAGGCTTCGGGTACTTTTGTATAACCGAAAATACCGTGCGCCACCCGCTTTTGTAAGGCATCGATAATAGCGGGTGCTGTACGGAAATCCATATCTGCCACCCACATGGGCAGTACATTCTCCTCTTCGGGAGTATCCCATTTATAAGAATTCGTCCCGCGACGCGGGATGATTGTATCGAAATCGTATTTCATAATTTATCTTTTTATTCGCAACTTATAAATCCAGTTACCACTCCAAAGCCTGACAAGAAAAATCGCTCCCCGGAAACAAAGCTCAATACACATGGCAAGCCATACGCCCCGTAGCCCCATCGTAGGGGCAAGCCATGCTGCCAGTGTCAGCCGGACACCCCAGATACTGCCAAAATTCATCAGACTGGGAACAAATGTATTGCCCGCACCCACAAATACACCGTAGGCGACGATAGATGCCGCAAACATCGGCTCCGCAAAAGCTTCTATCCGCAGAATCCCGATTCCCAACATGCGGATTTCCTCCACAGGCGTCATCACTCCGATGATCTGAGGGGCCGCCACATACATCAGCACTCCCATGACTCCCATAATCAGCATCCCTGACCAAACGGTAATGTTGGCAAAACGCTTGAGTAACCGGATACGGTTTGCTCCAAGACTCTGGCCTACCAACGTCGTGGCAGCCTCCGATATACCGTAGCCGGGCATATAACAAAGGCTTTCAGCGATGATGGCAAATGAGTTGGCGGCAATGGCGACGATGCCGAGCGGTGCGACGATAACCGTCGTCATAATCTGCGCTCCGCAAATGGCAATATGCTCGAATCCCATTGGCAGGGAGATGCGGACAGCCTGGCGCAGCGTCTCTTTCCGGGGAAGAAAACTGCCCTGCCCCCCGGATAGTCTCAACATGGACGAGCGACGGCAAAGATACCACATCATCCCACCGGCAGTGATAAGTTCGGCCAACACGGTTCCCAATACCGCACCTTCCACACCTAAACCTACGCCGGGAACGATGAACTCCCATCCCCACCAGTCTACCTGCCGTGTCGGGAAAATAAGGAAGAAGTTGAACACGACATCCCAAAAACACATCAGTACATTTAGCATACTGGGTACACGCATATTCCCACTACACCGCAACATGCCGCCCGCAAGGAAATTCAACTGCAAGGCGGGTAAGAAAAGTGAAAATATCCGGAAATAGAAGGATGAATCGCTCCGTATCATTTCATCACCACCCAGCCAGCCGGGAAGCACACCACTGATAGAAATGCCGACAACCGCCAACAAAGAACTGAAAACAAGTGTAGCCGTAACCGATTGGCGGAGTATTTTTTTCGCTCCTGCAAAATCTCCGGCCCCAATCCGGTGTGCCACTTGGACAGAAAATCCCGTTGCAGCGGCGGCACACAATCCCCAGAACAGCCATGTCGTGGTTGAAACCAATCCGATGGAAGCCGCTGCATTCGCACCCAGGCTACCAACCATCGAAGCATCGATATACTGCATGGCGATGGAGGACACCTGCGCCATAATAGCAGGGACACTGAGGTATGCAGTCAGGCGTAACTGCTGCCCCAGCGTCATACTCTTCCCTTCGCGGATAAGCGACAACAAGTAATCGGTCTTTCCCTTTTTTATTCCCATCAGGCTATTTGCAAAGGCATCAGTCGGTGAAACAAGTTTTCTCGTCCCAAAGCTTCAACTCACAGTCGGCAGGTGCCTTTATATTTTCATCGAGAATGATTTCCCCATAGCTTTCGGCAGTGATACTGCCTGTCCGTGGATTCTTCACCCCACCTATCGCCCCCTTGATGGTTGCCTGCACCGAACTGTATTCGAAAGCCCGGTCGCAGTCGGGACCAAAGGTACAATTCTCCAATACGAGGTCGTGGGCATAGCAGAGCGGTTGCTCACCGGTTATATGGCAGTTCACCAACCGGAGATTGTGCGAATGCCAGCCGAGATATTCGCCATTGAGTTCGGAATCGTAGATTGTCACATTCTCCACCTCCCAGAAAGCATCCTTTGTAGTGACTTTGGCATTGCGCAACTCTACATTCTTCACATACTGGAAAACGTATTTGCTGTCGCTCTCCAATCCGTCTATGCGGATGTCGCTACTGAACATGAACGGATAAGTTCCTCCATGCAACTTCAGATTTCTGATGTTCAGATTCTGGCAACGCCAGAATACTTCATCGGCATCGTTCATCTCTACATTCTCAATTTCGATGTCGTGCATCTCGCGGAACATTTTGGGTGCGTCGATACGCGTATCGGTCATTTTCAGATGGTCGGAATACCACAGTGCCGAACGCCCGCCGACATCGAAAAAACAACGGTCGATTACAAACCCGTGAACATGCCAGAAGGGGTAATTCCCTTCGAATCGACAATTGACAGCTTCGATGTTGCTGCATTCCTTGATGGCTGATTCTCCGGCATGGATAATTACATTCTCCAAACGTAAGTCATGTGATTCAAACAAAGGTCTTTCTCCACCGAATGCTGTATTTGATATTATTCTCATCTTGTTTTCAATGTTATAATTATTACTCTATTCTCTTTATCAATTTCGCGGGGACACCGCCTACTATTGTATTCGCTTCCACATCTTTCGTCACAACCGCTCCAGCTCCCACCACAGCATTGTCACCGATTGTCATTCCTGGAAGAATCGTCGCATTAGAACCTACCCAGACATTCCTACCCAATACAATCGGTGCCGGATAGGTAGTTTGGCGTTCTTCCGGAGGCAAACCATGATTGAGCGTTGCAAAGACTACATTATGCCCGATTTGGCATCCGTCACCGATTATCACACCACCATGGTCCTGAAAATGACAGCAGGCATTAATAAATACGCCTTCGCCCACTGTAATATTCTTCCCGAAATCGGTATAGAACGGTGGGAATACCCGGAACGATGACGGGACTTGATAACCGAACAATTCGGAGAGTAACCCACGTACCTCGTCCGGTGTATGATATGCCGTGTTCAGCCGGAAAGTGATGCGTCTGGCTTCATTGCTCATTTTGTCCATAAAGCGATGTATCTCCTCCGTATCAAGCGCTTGACGCGTCTTTACATATTCCTTGAATTCGTTCGTAGTCATAGTGCCCTTATTAATCCATTCTTATCTTCTTTCAAATCTCACAAGTATATCTCCGGGCACACTCAACATTTCAATGCCATTGCCATCAACACGACCGATTTTAATCAAAGTATCACTATAAGACCCATTCTTACAAAAAATTGCCACATTTCCCCATGGGGCATAGATGGTTATATCACCGGCAATAGGAGCACAGCCACGCGTAACACCTTCAATTGCCAGAGCCGGAGAGGGATAGAAGATTTTTTCTGTAGTATTATTGTAATCATTCAACGTAACCTCCAATGGCAGACGAGCAAGAAAATCCTGTGTGGCGGCATTGTCCTCCATAGTGGCAGTAATGGTACGATTGCTAACCATGATATTTACCTGCAATGAAGATACATCCGGAACTTCGGATTCATTCTCATCTTCCCCACCCGATGGTCCGGAAAGTTCAGGATGTTCGGGTGTAAACGGTTCATCACCTGAATCTTCGCAGGCTGCCATTGCCAGAACGGTCATCAGCATCATAGAAATTAATAGTAATTTTTTCATATTCATCTTTCTGTTGATTTTATAATTATCTTTAGGATTATTAATGATGATGCAAAAATAGGCAGTATCCGTCATATGCCGTGTAGACAAATCCCCGGTATCTATACCCAAATTACGGATTATGCTTTTCCTCCGGCTACTAAATCATGGTCCTATAAAGCAAAAACTCCCGCAATCGTTTAAATTACAGGAGTTTGGATGGTATTACTTAAGTTTATCGTATTCTTCATCCGTCACCGGTTCCAGCCACTCATTAGAAGTATCCTCACCGGGAACTTCGAAAGCAAGATGGGCAAACCAACCATCAGAAGCGGCACCGTGCCAATGCTTCACATTTGCAGGGATATGGATAACCGTACCGGGTAGAATCTCTACTGCCTGCTTGCCTTCTTCTTGATACCATCCACGACCGGCAACACCGATAAGCATCTGCCCACCGCCTTTAGTAGCGCGGTGTATGTGCCAGTTATTGCGACAACGAGGCTCGAAAGTGACGTTAGAGATGGAAACCTGCTCGCGTGAAACGGGAACAAGATAACTGTTGCCTATGAAGTACTGTGCATATGCAGCGTTCGGTTCCCCAATGGGGAAAATCATTTCACGCTGGAATGCGGCTTTGGCATCTTCACCGGCAGTGTCCTCTGCCCATACACCTTTGGCCAGATTAAACGCTGCCCACGCTTTGGGCCAACCGGCATAAAAACCGATATGGGTGATGATTTCGGCAATCTCCGTACGGGTAATACCGTTCTTCTTTGCCGACTGAAGGTGGAACACGAGCGAATTATCCGTGATACCCTGACTGATAAGAGAGGTAATGGTTACTAAACTACGGTCACGCAGACCGAGTTTGTCGGTGCGGCTCCAGACCTCGCCAAAGAGGACATCGTCGTTTAGTTCCGCAAATTTAGGAGCAAACTCACCCAACTGGGTGCGTCCTGCTGTCTGTACTATCTTTTCTTGTGCCATAACATTGAGTGTTAAAATGCTGAATACTGAAATTAAAAAAATCTTGTTCATAGTCGTTCTATTTATTGCATGAAGTTATTGAGCTTGTTAGCCGGATTTAGTGGCGTCTGGTCAGACAAGACCAATGATTTGACCATGCGCAACGTTCCTTGCTTGTATTTCTGAAAGTGTTCTGATGCAATATGTTTTACATAAGCCGCATGGCTCGCATAGGTTTCGAGAATAGTCACCTTGCAGGGATTCTCCTTCTCGCCGACCGCATACATAGTCAGCACGCCCGATTCGGTACGCAGAGAGATTTCGCCTACTTCGGTTGCGTATTTCATATACTCGTCGAGATACTGCGGATAAACCTCGATTTTCGACAACCGCACGATACCGTCAGCACTCATCGGCTCTTTGGCGCACATACCCGGCCGCTTATCCAGATTCAGGCATTTGCCGATAATCTCTCCCGTGGCAAGGTAGGAATAGGTCGGAAATTCAAACAATACGGGTTTCAGCTTCGTATAGTCAAGTTTCCCGTTATTATCAAGCACTTCAGGAGCAGCGTATGTATTGACTATCGCACAAATGAAATTGTCGAAACCTTCAGTTTCATAGATGTCTACCACCTCACACTCCATGGTGAGGGGTGATGCGTCTATAACGGGGGTACCGTTTTCGCCAATATGGTAGGCAAACACCTCCGACTTATCGACCGTCGCACCGCTTACACTTCCCACATAGTCAGCTTTCGGCAATATTTCACGACTCACTAGATTGACGGAAAGTCGTTTTGAGTCCTTTATCCCTTGATTAGTGTAATGGCTTTTACTCATGCTGATGAGTATCCGGTCATGTCCAATAACACCCGTATGCCCTACCACTAGCCAGTTTACTTTCCCTTCAACCTCTGCCCCGACAACCGTCATCGGCTTGGGATAGAGCGCCAACAGATTTCCGAGATTTTTCTTGTTCGTTTCCATTATATTGGGTTGAACGGTGTTCTCCTTTACGGGAATACTGCACGACATTATGACAAGCAGTGACAGAACTCCTAAAATTGTTTTTGTCATACGTTATATTACTCTATTTTTCTTGCTAAACTTCTGATGACAAAGGTACCGCGATAGCACAAGCGAAGGTGTATATGATTTACGGATATTTGTACCCGAATTCCCGATTATACCGCAAGAAAGTTCAAGTTCATCAGATGAGTATAGTAAGACTGGCAGAAATCCCACGAATAATCCCACGCATGATTTGTTTTTAATCGTTATTCTTGCCGATACAGAAAACAAAAAAAGCTCTGAAATCCTTGAATTTCAGAGCTTTGCTTTAATTTGCTATTTGCTTTCGCGGTGCGTACGGGACTCGAACCCGTGACCCCATGCGTGACAGGCATGTATTCTAACCAACTGAACTAACGCACCATTATTTCATTCTTTCGTTGCTATCTCTCTCGATTGCGGTTGCAAAGGTAGACAAAATTCTTATATCTGCAATAGCTTGAAAGAAAAAAAATCATCTTTTTTTTAACATAGCTTGATTATAAGAGATTTATGTTACCTTTGCAAAACTAAATTAATATTGAAATCATGAGAAATACTCCTATTGAACGTAAGTTGATAGATGAAACTATCGCAGATTTTCATATCACAGACTTTGCCAAAGCAACCATCCGTGAAGTAAAAGCCATTGCAGCCAATGCCGAAGCGGCATCGGGTGTGGAATTCATAAAAATGGAAATGGGTGTACCCGGACTCCCCCCCTCAGCCGTCGGCGTAAAGGCCGAGGTGGAGGCATTGCAGAATGGTATTGCCAGCCTCTACCCGGACATTAACGGACTTCCCGCCTTGAAAGAGGAAGCATCACGTTTTATCAAAGCCTTTATCAATGTAGATGTAGCCCCCGAAGGTTGTGTACCAGTTACCGGCTCCATGCAAGGAACTTTCGCTTCATTCCTCACATGTAGCCAGTGCGATGAGAAAAAGGATACCATTCTCTTCATCGATCCCGGTTTCCCGGTACAGAAGCAGCAGCTGGTCGTGATGGGACAGAAATATGAAACCTTTGACGTATATGACTACCGTGGCGACAAGTTGAAAGCGAAGCTGGAAAGTTACCTCAGCAAAGGCAATATCTCTGCCATCGTCTATTCCAATCCCAACAACCCCAGCTGGATTTGCCTGAAAGAAGAAGAGTTGCGCATCATCGGCGAACTGGCAACCCAATATGACGTCATTGTGTTGGAAGACCTCGCCTACTTTGCCATGGACTTCCGCCAAGACTTGAGCAAACCGTTCCAAGCGCCTTACCAACCTTCTGTGGCACACTATACGGACTATTACGTGCTGCTCATTTCCGGTTCCAAAGCTTTCAGCTATGCCGGTCAACGTATCGGTGTCAGCTGCATTTCGGACAAACTGTATCACCGGGCCTATCCCGGGCTGACACAACGCTACGGCGGCGGCACCTTCGGCACAGTATTCATCCACCGCGTACTCTATGCACTCTCCTCCGGCACCAGCCACTCTGCTCAGTATGCTCTTGCCGCCATGCTTAAAGCAGCTAATGAAGATCAATACAACTTTCTTGATGAAGTGAAAGTATACGGTGAACGTGCCCGCCGCCTGAAAGAAATCTTCTTGCGCCACGGTTTCCACTTGGTATACGACAATGATTTGGGTGATCCCGTTGCCGACGGTTTCTATTTCACCATCGGTTACCCGGGCATGAGTAGCGGAGAACTTGCGCGGGAACTAATGTACTACGGTGTAAGCGCCATTTCACTGGTGACCACCGGAAGCCATCAGGAAGGATTACGTGCCTGCACTTCCTTTATCCAAGACCATCAGTACGACCAGTTGGACGAACGTATGGCAATTTTTGCCGAGAATCACCCCATCCAATAAAAAATATCCCTATATAATAAGGTATCTCTACCAGTTGATGCCGGTATCCCACCACAATCGGGTACCGGCATTGTCATCTCCACCCAGTGCCTCTACCAAAGCGGCATACTGCTCGGCATTCTCCGTCTTCAGTCCGCCGGGAAAGTTCAGACGGCGAATCATTGTCTCAGTATCTATACACCCGTCTTTACTGTGATTAAAGCGCACGGGGAATAGCCGGGGATACCCCGTCCGGCGCTGTTCCGCCCAAGCTTCACACCCTTCGGGAAACATGGCAATCCATTTTTGGGTAATAATCTTCTCCAGTTTCGTATCCCTATCCGCTGACTCCAGCCAGCGTGGCGAAACCTGACAACGGGCGGTAATATCATTCTCCATATCGTAGGTATCCACAAAATCGGCAGGCAACAAGTCGCTCTCCAGATAAGCATCGGACTGCAAGATGCCATACTGACGGAAAGAAGCCATTACCCCTTCTTCATAGCAGGTTTTCACCGACTCATCGGTCCATCCCCGTAGGGCAGCCTCGGCACGCAGGAACCAGACTTCTGCTGCCGGCATCAACACTGCATCAGTCTGCTGGGTAACTTTCAATTTTGAGAGTGTATTATAATAGTTATGTGCAAAGCATGTACCCTGACGAATGCCGCGATACTCGCCTGCAAACTGTTCATCCTGGCAAGTGGCAAAATAGATTTCACGACGGGGATCTTCATATCCGTTCAGTATGGACTCCATCGGCGCTCCCATATAAGCTTCATTCCAAACAAGGTTTATCTCGCCCAACGGATTGGTATATCCACTCGCCGTGGAAACCGCCACCGACTCGTCCGCCTCCCGAATGACTCCGTATTCATTATCCATCGCTTTACGGAATTCCGTTTTTGCCTTCTCCGGACTGGCTACCGCAATGCGCATGGCAAGCCGCATCCTCAACGAGTTGGCAAACTTTATCCAAGAGTCATAATCACCGTCCAACAACATATCGAAACGCGCAAACTCCGAAGCTCCCGGATGCTCGACAATATAATCGGAAAGTACAGCTACAGCCGTATCGAGTTCACAGAAAAATGCATTATAGACCTCTTTCTGCGTGTCGGGCATATAACGGGCTTCGAGATCGGCAAAATGACTATACACAATAGGGCCGTAATAGTCCGTGACACGGTGCATCACTTCCACCTTCAGTATCTTGGTAATGCCGAAAAAGGCAGGCATGCGATCACGTGTGGCATTCTCCGACTGATATATCTGCGGGAAAACATACTCATAGGTATGTCCCCACATGGCGCTGTTCCATCCATCCTGCAAGTTGTAGTCCGAATTGTGCGAACCTCCATTCAGAGGCTTGGCATCGTGCATGTAACCGCTGAACATATCGGCATTCAAATTCTGGGTCAACTGAAAAGGCCAGTTCTTCCCCTTTCCGTAGTCGTAATTGAAATAGATGCCTTGCTGGATGATTCCAAGACGGATGCCATGTTCGTTATAGTCGGCCTGCAAGTCCTCGTCCGTCACGCCGGACTTGTCCGTATTGATTTCCTTAAAGTCTCCCGTACAAGCCAGAAACACGAAAACCATGCCAATCAGTACTATAATCCTCTTCATATCAAGTCTCCCTCCCCCTCTTAAAATTCACACTTCAAAGAAAATCCCCAACTACGCGTGGTAGGCATACCGTAGACTTCAATTCCCTGGTTATCGTTGCCCGTAGAGAGTACCAGGTCAGGGTCGAAAGGCGCCTTTTTGTAGAAGAAGAACAAGTTGCGTCCCGAAAAGGACAGTTGTGCCCGCTTGAGGACTTTGGTCTTTTCCATCCAGGCAGCAGGCAGTTGGTAGCCCACGGACAGCTCACGCAGCCTGATGTTCGTGGCATCATACATATAATATTCCGTCACCCCGGCCCGTCCGCCTACAACATTCTTATAAAATCCTTTCACATTATCTATCCGGTTACCTTCAAGCATTACATAACCTTTGTCTCTGGCCCGGGCCGTGACTTCAGAAACGCCATACATATCCATATCCGCCTGCGTCTGGGACAAAATATCGCCTCCAAAGCGACAATCCACCAGAAAATAGAAAGAAAAATTCTTGTAAGACAGCATATGATTCCAGCCCAGCATCAGTTTTGGATTGGCATTGCCCACTTTCACCGTATTGCCATCACCTTCCACCAAAGGCATGCCGGTATTGTCTCCTTCCGTGCCGTAAACGATATTGCCCGCATCGTCACGTACAAAAGCTTTTCCGTAGATGTCACCGATAGAGCCCCCTTTCACCAATTTCATGGCATAACTGGACGAGAAGCTGGTAGGACCGTAAAGAAACTCCTTCAGCGCTTCGTGCAGTGAAATTATCTTGTTGCGGTTGGTGGAGAAGTTCACCTCTGTTTTCCACTTGAAATGGTTTGTCAGCAAAGGAACGGCATCCAATGAAATCTCCCACCCCACATTCTGTATATCACCCGCATTGACATAACGGTAGGCATATTTATCGCCCGACAGAGTAGGAAGCTTGAAGAACTGGTTCCGGGTATTCGTCTTATAGAAAGTGGCATTCAAACCAATGCGGTTCTTTAAAAAACGCGCTTCTATACCCGCCTCAAAGGAGTGCGTCATCTCCGGTTCCATATCCTTGAACGGCGCGGCATCACTTGCCAGGAACTCTCCGCCCGCCGTGATATGCGAGGAAGGATTTGTGATGAACATGGGAATATCATTGCCCACCATGCTGTATGCCCCCCTTATCTTTGCCAGTGACACCCATTGGGGTAAAGTCATCAGCTTATTGAATATCAGCGAAAATCCCACGGAGGGATAGAAGAACCCGCTTTTCTCATGAGATGTATAAGCCAGCGTGGAAGACCAGTCATTACGGGCCGACAAATCAAGATAGACAAACTCGTTGTAGCCCAGTTGTGCCGTCGCAAACAAGGACTGCAATTGGCGCCGCGCATCAATCTTCTGGTCCAGCCCGGCAGAACCATTCATGATGATATTGGCCAGATTGAACACATTGGCATATTTCAGCGAAGCTGTTTTAGAGTCATAGCGGGTGGAGTTCACAGTCTTGTCATTGATACTGACACCGAGCGCCGCGTTGAGAGAGAATGCATCCCACTGCTTTTTCATCATCAGTATGGCGTCTCCGTAATATTGGGTTTCCTGATAGTCCATCTCGATATAACGCCCATTGGCTCCCGCCAACGCCGGAGCGGTAGAGGCATAGAACTGCTGGCGCACCTTGTCGTTAATATAGTCTACATTGCCACGGGCCTGCAGGCTTAACCAATCGTTTATCTTCAGATTGGCGGATAAGGAGACTATGACATGCATGCGGTTCTCCTTGCTCAATATGCGATTGGTAATCCAGTAGGGATTCTGCTCAAAATCCTCGTAGGAGGTATGCCAATTCTGTATGTTCAAGTTTCTACCCTCATCATAAACCTCGAAGTTCTCCTTATAATAAGCAATATCCTCACCCCGTGGAAAACGGTAGAGCCCCACCAAAGGATTCATGTAGAAACCACCCACGGTAGGCTTGTTCTTCACCACCTGGCGCATCAGGTTCATACTGCCATCTAACTTCAGACGGGAATTCAATAGAACGGAAGTCTCTCTGAAAGTGAGGTTGTGCTTCGAAAGGTTATGTTTCCCAATGATGCCATGCCCCGTAGTATTAGCATAGGAGAAATAGTTCTGCAACTTCTCATTGCCGTGACTCAAGGAGATGGAAGTTATGGAGGTGACACCAGTAGAGAAGAAGTCTCTCAGATTATCGTATTCGGGAAGGTTTGCCCGTTCTCCCCAACTGTCCACACCGTCACTTACTCCATAGCGGTTCTGCATCTTGGGTAGCGCAAAAGCATTGTCGAACATTAGGCTCGTCGAGAAAGAAACACTGCGCTGCCCGTGCGACTGCCCCTTCTTTGTAGTAATCAGTATCACCCCATTGGCGGCCTGACTACCATACAAAGCTGCCGCTGGAGCTCCTTTCAGGATACTGATACTCTCTATATCCTCAGGATTCAGATTGGAAATGCCATCTCCTCCGTCACGGTTGCCGGCATTGGCCGTTCCACCTATGGCAGAGTATGCTTGCTCGGAAGTGGAGTTCAGAATGGGAACACCGTCTATCACATACAGCGGTTGGTTGTCACTCGCCACCGAGCGGATTCCACGGATACTGACTTTGGCTGAGGCTCCCAGACCGGAAGAAACCTGATTAACACGCACACCTGCCGACTTGCCGGTCAACGAAGTAATTAAGTTGGGCATTTTTACTCGCGTCAACTCCTCGTTTTTTATTAAATCTGTGGCGTAAGAAAGAGAATTTTCTTTCTTTTCGATACCCAAAGCGGTAACAATAACGTTATCCAGCTCTATCATATCTTCTCTTAGCGTGATATGAAAGGTCGAACGTCCTTCCACCTCAATATCCTGGGAAATGTAGCCGATAAACGAAACACGAAGCACTGCATTATCGGCAACCACCAGAGTGAATTTTCCTTCCGAATCCGCTATCGCACCATTGGCAGTTTCTTTCTCTTGAATAGTGGCACCGGCCAGCGGAAACCCGCTTTCATCCAGCACACGGCCACTTATCGTCACTTTAGAAAGCTGTATTTCAGAATGTCCCGGACGCTGCATACGCTCCATAAAATCCTCCGGGCAATCCGTCCATCCTATAGAAAACAGCCCTAAAATTAACGTATATAATGTAGTATATTTCATTGCATTAAATTGCCAATTACTTGCAAACTTAAGTATTTTCTCCGAATAAAAAAAGCCATAAAATCTGAGAAAAGAAACTTTTAAAATGAAAAACAGCGAAGAACTTTTGTTTATTGTGGAATATTATGTATATTAGGGGCATGTATAGCAATATAGATCTATTCAAGATAGAAACAAACCATGTGGTTCCTGCCCGGGGAAAGGTCTTGATTTCCGAACCCTTTTTGTGTGACCATATGTTTGGGCGATCCGTCATTCTACTGGTGGACCATACACATGACGGCACAATGGGACTGGTTCTGAACAAACCGCTCCCCCTATTCTTGAATGATGTGCTGAAAGACTTCGACTGCCCGGAAAACATACCTATCTATAAAGGAGGACCGCTCAGCACAGATACGTTGTTCTATCTACACACGCTCAAGGGCATTACCAGAGCATTGCCCATCGGCAAAGGCTTCTACCTGAACGGTGATTTTGAAGCCATTAAAGACTACATCATGCAGGGAAATCCCGTTAAAGGCAGAATCAGATTTTTTTTGGGGTACTCCGGCTGGGAGTACGAACAGCTGGGCCGGGAAATTGAAGAAAACACCTGGCTGGTAGGCAAAGAAAACATCAGTTCGCTAATGGACGAGGCGGCCAGCGGCACACTCTGGAAGAAGGCATTGTGCAAGCTGGGAGCAAAATATGAAATATGGTCGCGCTTCCCCCAGATTCCAACGTTCAATTAGTGCTGCGGAGAAGTTGCAACAGTACGACATCCTTATAGCACCCTCCTACGCGCCACCACTCCCTCAAAAGCCCACAACGCACAAAACCGCAGGATTCAAAAAGGCGGATACTTGCCTCATTATCCACCGAGATATGGACTATCAACTGTTTCAGATACAAGAAACTGAAAACATAGTCGCACAGCAAACGCAGCGCTTCCTTGGCATAACCATTGCCCTGATACTCCTTCCGTATGGCAATACCCACCTCTCCCCGGGCATGCATGGGAGAAAACTCTGTAATATCGATAGTGCCTATCACCGCATCATCCTCTACACGTATAATCATCATACGCAGCTGGCGGTCGGCAAACATATCGCATTCGGAATTCTCAATATATTGTTTCAAGACAAATCTGGAATAGGGCACGGTGAAGTTCGTCACATCCCAAGTCTGGGAATCATTCTCCATGGCATACATCACTTCCAGGTCTTCCGGCTCCATAGCACGGAGACGCACCCTTTCATTGCAGAAATAGGATTTATTCATATTTTCCAGTCGGTTACATTTCTTCTTTATTGATATGCAGTTCTTTACGCAGGCGTCCCTCACCCGGCAGGCAGAACAGAGAAGCCGTCAGTCCTATCAGTGCGCACAGTACACCCGTACTGCTCAACACTATATAATAGGTGAAAAAGCCTGCAAGCACCGGTATGGCAAGCAATGCCAGCCGCACGCCACTCCACAACGCATAGAGGCGGAGGGCTTCGGGAAGCGTCACTACATCTATTTTCCTGATCAATACCCATGAAAAGAGTTTCAGGGATACGGGCACGCAAGAGGCAGCCAGCAGAATGGTTATCGTCTCGGCCATATAGGTGGCACGTACATCTCCGGCATACATACCTACCCATTCGCCTCCGGTTTCTCCAAGCAGGACGAGCAGGATGGGAAGCATCCAGAAATAGGCAAAAGTTGTTCGGACACGCGCTGCGGTCTTCTTTATTTGTTCTTCCATTTAGTAAATTGATAGTGGATAATGAATAATTGATAATGGCCCCAAACAATCAGGCAGTTCCGGAAAATGGAGTGCGGTTCACAATACTGCGTCCCAGAGTCACTTCATCCGTATACTCCAATTCGTCACCGATGGAAATGCCACGGGCTATGACGGAGAGCTTCACGCCCAGTTTTTCCAGCTTGCGGTAGATATAAAAGTTGGTGGTATCTCCCTCCATCGTCGTGCTCAGCGCAAGAATCACTTCATTGATGCCGCCGGCGGCTACCCGCCGCACAAGGCTTTCTATCTGCAAGTCTCCGGGGCCAATGCCATCCATCGGCGAGATGACGCCTCCCAGCACGTGATACAAACCACGGAACTGTTGTGTGGCTTCCACAGCCATCACATCGCGGATGTTCTCTACCACACAAACCACAGAGGCGTCCCGTTGCGGACTGGAACAGATACGGCACGTCTCCGTATCTGATATATTATGGCATACCTTGCAATATTTCACTTCATGCTTCAGCGTCACGATGGCATTGCCGAACGCTTCCACCACTGCCGTATCCTGGCGGAGCAGGTGAAGAACCAGCCTCATAGCCGTCTTGCGTCCCACTCCGGGCAACTTGGCAAACTCATTTACCGCCTTCTCCAATAATGTAGAGGGAAACTGTCCATTCATACTTAAAATTCTCCTATTGGCCACAAAGATAGTGCAAACCGAATGCAGAATAAAATGAACTCGTTCATTTTTTATGCTGAGGTGCAGCCTATCTTCGCTTTCTGGGCAAAGATAGTGCAAACTTATGAAATTAGTGCTACCTTTGCCACACGTAAAACCCCAAAAAGGCAATAAAATGGATATTACAAACGCTGAATTCGTCATCAGTAACACAGACGTGCGGAAATGCCCCACCGGTACATTTCCCGAATATGCTTTCATCGGACGCTCCAACGTAGGAAAATCCAGTCTCATCAATATGCTGACCGGGAGAAAAGGGCTCGCCATGACCTCTGCCACACCGGGAAAGACCATGCTCATCAACCATTTCCTCATCAACAAGAGCTGGTACATTGTAGACCTTCCGGGATACGGCTACGCCAAACGGGGACAGAAAGGGCAGGAACAAATCAAACGTATTATAGAAAGTTATATACTGCAACGCGAACAGATGACTTGTCTGTTTGTTCTTATAGATAGCCGGCTGGCTCCCCAAGCCATCGACCTCGAGTTTACGGAATGGCTGGGCGAGAACGGTGTACCCTTTGCCATCGTCTTCACAAAGGCCGACAAACTGAAAGGCGGCAGACTGAACACCCACATCAACGAATACCTGGAACAGTTGAAGGAACAATGGGAAGAGCTGCCCCCCTACTTCATCACCTCTTCTGAAAACCGCATGGGACGGAAAGAACTGCTGGACTATATCGAAAGTATCAACAAAAGCCTGAATAGCAAACAATAGAAATAAGTAAAATGAAAAGATTAGTTTTTTGGCAACTGTTTGTTGCCGCACTACTGCTGACCAGCAATAGTCATGCACAATCCATCAAGGATTTGTTCAACAAAGAAAATATAGAGAAGGCGGTAAATGCCGTGACCGGCAAGTCAACAGCGGATATGACCGGCACTTGGTCGTATACCGGCTCCGCCATTGAATTCGAATCGGACAACCTGCTGCAGAAAGCCGGCGGTGCCGTTGCCGCCACAGCCGCAGAAAAGAAACTGGACGAACAGCTTGCCAAAGTAGGCATCAAAGCCGGGCAAATGTCATTCACATTCAACGCCGACAGCACATTCAGCGCCAAAGTAGGGCAAAAGAGCATGAAGGGAAGCTACTCCTACGATGCATCCACCCAAAAGGTCAACTTGAAATTCGCCAAGCTGATAGGTATGAATGCCAAGGTCAACGCTACCTCCACAACTATGGACCTGCTGTTCGAATCGGACAAGCTACTGAAACTGATAACCTTCCTCTCCAGCAAAAGCAGCAACTCCACTCTGAAGAGTATCGGCTCGCTGGCCAACAGCTACGACGGAATGATGCTCGGATTCTCATTACAGAAACTGTAACAACAACTTCCATACAACAAAAAAATCCCGCAAGCACCGAACAATGCTTGCGGGATTTTTTTATCTGAAAAGAGCGGAAAACGAGACTCGAACTCGCGACCCTAACCTTGGCAAGGTTATGCTCTACCAACTGAGCTATTTCCGCATGGGATGACTCTCCTTTTTTGAGGAGTAAAGTGCCCAGAACAGGACTCGAACCTGCATGCCTCTCGACACACGCACCTGAAACGTGCGCGTCTACCAATTCCGCCACCTGGGCATAAGTCATCTTCAATACATCTGAAAGAGCGGAAAACGAGACTCGAACTCGCGACCCTAACCTTGGCAAGGTTATGCTCTACCAACTGAGCTATTTCCGCA